>NZ_NCKP01000025.1:0-23639 GCF_002282795.1 Thiomonas sp. 13-64-67 | reverse complement strand
GCCAGCTTGCGCACCTCCGCGGCCACCACCGCAAAGCCCTTGCCATGCTCTCCAGCCCGGGCCGCTTCGATCGCCGCATTCAAAGCCAGCATATTGGTCTGATACGCAATGTCATCGATGATCGAGATGCGCTCGGCAATACTCTGCATCGCCGAGACCGTGCCCTGAACCGCAGCACCCCCTTCGCGCGCTTGGCCTGCCGCCTGCTGCGCCATCGAATCCGTCAAACGCGCGTTATCCGCGTTCTGGCGAATGGACGCCGTGGCCTGCTCCAGCGTGGCCGAGGTTTCCTCCACTGACGCCGCCTGTTCCGAGGACGACTGCGACAGACTCTGCGAAGTGGCCGACACCTGCGTGGACGCCGAGAGCAACTGCTCGGCCGACGACCGCACCGAGCCGATGACCGAAGTCAGCCGCCCGACCATCTCGCCCAAAGCAGCGAGCAACTGCCCGGTTTCATCCTTCGAGGTGGAAGCCACCCGCACCGACAGATCGCCTTCGGCCACACGCTGGGCGACGGAAACGGCATCGGCCAGAGGACGGGTGATGGAGCGGGTGATGAGCCAGGCAGCGGCGATGGCCAGCAGCAGAGCGAGCACCGCCAGGCCGATGCTGGCATTGCGGGCAGCGACGAAATCGGCCTCACTCTGGGCGTAAAGCGCATCGGTCTGACCCCGCAACTCTGTCTCGATCGCCGCGGTTTCCTGGCGAACCTCGCGTGACACGATCAAGCCGGATTTGAGGTAATCGGCCGCAGCGGCGCCGAAGTTGCTTCGCTGCATTTCAGGAACCGCGGTCTGTTGCGCCGCACGTCCTTTGGCGATGATGGCGCGCAGGTTGTCGAGCCGGGTCTGCAGCTGCGGGGTGGGTTGAAGAGACTCCAAAGTCTTGAAAGCGGCGTCCGTATTCACACGTTGTTCAGCGATAAGGGCACGATCGGCATCACTGAACTGCTGCGACAGCAGGCTGCTCAGCATGATGCGTGTGGTGTTCTGGCTGCTGTTGGCAATGATGGTGACGGCTCGCTCCTTGGCCACGCGGTTCTGCACCACGAGCTGCATGTGGCTCTGAATGCGAGAGGCTTCGTACAGCCCGAACGCCGCGTTGGCGAGCAGAAGAACGATCAGCAGGCCGAAGGCGAGGCTGAGGCGTGTACCGATGCGAAGGTTGTTGAACATGGAAGGCTCAGTGTGCGGACGTTGAAGGGGTTCAGTTGCTCAGTGCCGGGGCCTGGCGGCCCTGCGCGCTGCGGCTGGCGCGGCTGATCAGGGGGGCGGCGTCGAGGATGAGCGCCACTTCGCCGTTGCCCAGAATGGTCGAGCCGCTGATGCCTTGCAGGTGTGCGAACAGCGCGCCCAGCGGTTTGATGACGGTCTGATATTCGCCAAGCAGGGCATCGACGACGATGCCAGCGCGCTGCCCGCCGATTTGCGCGACCACCACATTGCTGCGGGTGTTCGGCGAGTCAGCGGCGGAGTCGGTCAGGCCGAGCTGTTCGCGCAGATGCAATAGGGGCAACACTTCGCCGCGCAGGTTGATATAGCCCTGCTGCGGCTGGGCGGGCGCAAACTCCATGCACTCGATCACGGCGTCGAGCGGCAGCACGAAGGTGCGCCCGGCGGCTTGCACCAGAAAGCCGTCGATGATGGCGAGCGTCAAGGGCAGGCGCAGGTGCATCTGCGTGCCCACACCGGCGCTGCTCTGGATGTCGATGCTGCCGCGAATGGCTTCGATATTGCGTTTGACCACGTCCATGCCCACGCCACGGCCGGACAGGTCGGTGACGGCGTCGGCGGTGGAGAAGCCGGGCTCGAAAATCAGCGCCCACACCTCGGCGTCGGGCAGGGCGGCGGCGGCCTCAGTCGAAATCAGCCCGCGCTCGACGGCTTTGGCAAGAATGCGCTCGCGGTTCAGCCCGCCGCCGTCGTCTGAAACCGTGATGAGAATGCTGCCCGAGTCGTGACGGGCGGCGAGTTTGAGGGTGCCTTGGGCGGGTTTGCCGCGCGCGGTGCGCACTTCGGGCGACTCGATGCCGTGATCGATCGAGTTGCGCACCAGGTGCATCAGCGGATCGGCGATGCGCTCGACCAGAGTTTTATCCATCTCGGTGTCGGCGCCTTCGATGACCAGGGCGATGTCTTTGCCCAGCTCACGCGACACGTCGCGCACCACGCGCTGAAAGCGCGCGAAGGTTTCGCCGATCTCGACCATGCGCAGCTTGAGCGCCCGCTCGCGGATGTCTTCGACCAGCCGGGTGATCTGCGCGGCGGCTTCAAGCTGGCTGGCGTTCTGCGCGTGCAGCGCATTGCCGGCGCTGGCAATCACCAGTTCGCCCACGAGGTTGATGAGGGCGTCGAGCTTGTCGGCGGCCACGCGCAGCATCTGGTTGTCACGGCTGCGTTTGTCTTTGATCTGCTTCTGTTTGTCGAGCGCGGCTTGCACGATGGGCTGGTGCGTGGCGCCTTCGCGGACCAGAATTTCGCCCAAGGGGGCGGCCGGTGCGCCGGTGGCCTGCGCGTCGTGTTGCGCGCTGAGCGCGTCGCTCAATTCTTTCTGTGTCAGCGTGCCGATCTGCACCAGAATGTCGCCCAGCCGCAGGTCGTCTTCGGGCAGGCTGCGAATGAGCTGCACATAGTCGGCAATGCGGCTGTGCGCGGGCAGGATGCGGATGGTGCTGTCTTCCTGCACGAACTCGAACACAGCGGCGATTTCTTCCTTGCTGGCCTCGCTCTTGAAGTTGATCTCGAAGCCGAGATAGCTGGTCTCGGCGTCCATCGCGTCGAGCGGGGGCAGGGCGTCGGTCAGGGTGACGAGACCGACGATCTCGCCCAGCCCGCGCAGATAGCGGATGAAGGCCAACGGGTCCATGCCGTTGCGCAGACTGTCGGCGCCGAAGCGGAGCGATAGGTGCCACGATGGCGTCAGCGCCGATCCGTGCGCGACCACGGTGACGGGAGCGGCTTCTTCCGAGGCGGGGCCTCGTGCGATGGGGCTTTGCTGGGCCACGACCAGCGCACCGCCTGCGGGCTGCTGAGCGGCCTGCAGCCGGGCGACCAGCGCCTGTTCTTCCGGGGTGTCGGCGATGCAGGCACCTTGGCTGTCGATCTGGTCGATCAGTTGCGCGAGGTGATCGCGCCCTTGCAGCAACAGCGCGACGAGTTCGCTGCTGACGGCGAGTTTGCCTGCGCGCATCTGGTCGAGCACGCTCTCCAGATGGTGGGTGAAACGCACGATGCCGTCGAGGCCGAACAGCCCGGCCGAGCCTTTGATGGTGTGGGCCGCGCGGAACAGGGCGTTGATGTGCTCGCCATCAATGACGTCATCAATAGCGTCATCCGCGCCGCCTTGGGGTTCGAGCTCCATCAGCCCGCGTTCCATGCCTTCGAGCAGCTCTTGCGCCTCGACGATGAAGGAGCGCATGGCCTGCTGCATTTGTTGTTCGAAGCTCATGCGTGCTCCTTGGGGGACGTGGTGTGGCCAAACTCGACTACCGGGTCGCCGAAGTAGGCGAGCAGGCCGCAGAGTTCGAGGGCGTCGATGACGGCGGGGCTGTGCCCGCTGAGCTTGAGGCTGTGCTCCAAATTGCTGGCCTGCTGCTTGGCGGCCAGCAGAATCTGCACGCCGGAGGCGTCGATCTCGTCGACCGCGGCCAATTGCAGTTCGACCAGGGGATGCTGGGCGATCAGTTCGGCCAGCCGGTTGCGCACCTCGGCGGCGGCATAGATGTCGAGCGCGCCTTGCAGCGTCACGCTGCAAGCCGGGCCGGCTTGATGAGGGATGATGTCCACAGCGTCTCCTCTGGCGGGGTTCAGGGTGCGATGAGTTTGGAGACCGCAGCCAGCATCTGCGCCGGCTGGAAGGGCTTGACCACCCAGGCGCGGGCGCCTGCGGCCTGGCCTTGCGCCTTCATGTCGTCCTGGCTCTCGGTGGTGAGCATGATGATGGGGGTGAACTTGTAGTCGGCCTTCTGCTTGATCTCTTTCACCAGGGTGATGCCGTCCATATTGGGCATGTTCACGTCGCTGATGATGAGGTGGATCTTGCGGCCGTCGAGCTTGGTCAGCGCGTCCACGCCGTCAACGGCTTCAATGACTTCGTAGCCCGCGCTGGCAAGGGCGATGTTGACCACCTGACGCAGTGAGGCGGAGTCGTCGACGATGAGAATGGTTTTGGCCATGGCAATGTGCTTTTGAAAGAGGGGATCGAAACAAGGGTTTGCTGGAGTCAGAAAAAGGTGATGTCGCCGCCGTCCTGCGCGTCCACCGTGGACTGGCCGCCGTGGTTGAGGCGCTGCTCCTGCGTGGTGTAGCCGTTGGCGATGCGCTGCATGAAGCCCGCGGTGTCCAGCGGCGCCTCGGGGTTGCTGGCGCGGCGCGACTGATAGCTCTGCAGTTCGACCACCAGGGCGTCGAGGCTGTCGCGGCTGTGGGTGAGAATCTGGCTGACCCGATCCTGGAACTGCAGCGACACCAGCACATCGCCGATCTCTTCGCGGATACCGCTGCTTTCGCGTTGCAGCAGGTCGGATGAATCGGACAGCCCCGTGGCCACATCGCGCAGGCGGGCGAGCACTTGATCGATGGACGATTCGGATTGGGTGAGGAACTGCTGCTCCTCGATTTGCGACTGCCCGGCCGAGCGGGTGAGCGTCTGGATGGCGCCGGTGATGATTTTCACCTGCTCGCCCATCTTGCGCCCGGTATCGCGCGATTGCGCCGAGAGCTTGCGCACTTCGTCGGCCACCACCGCGAAGCCGCGGCCGTTTTCGCCAGCCCGCGCGGCTTCGATGGCCGCATTGAGCGCGAGCAGATTGGTCTTGGCCGCCAGCGCCGCCACTTCAGTCGCCATCTTCTCCAGCGCCTCGGTGTAGCGCGACATGCCCAGCACTTCGCTGACCATGGCGGCGCGTTTGTCCAGCGCGGCGCGTAACTGCTCGAGCACGGCGCCGAGTTCGCCTTCGCTGCGGCGGAATACCGCCACCACGCCTTCGCCGCCATCCATGCCGGCGGCGGCATGCTGCGATGCCTTCACAGCGTTTTCCAGGCGGCTGTGCAGGCTGGAGAAGCGCTGGCTCAAGGCCAGAATGGCGGTCTCCATCTGTGCGCGTCCGGCGTCGATCTGTTGGCCGAGCACGGGTAAGGCCTGAGCGCAGAGGGCGTCGATCTGCTGCGCAGCATCGCTGTGCTGCAGGGCGGGAGGGGAGGTCGTGGCGTCTTGGGTCATGGCGGAGTCAACGCGGGTGGCGGGGAGGATGGGTTGCAGGGAAGTTCAACGGGGCTGCGCGGCCAGTTGGCGCACCAGGGTTTCGAGCCGATCGATGTCGGAACTCTTGTCGAAGAAATAATCGGCGCCTCCATCGAGGCTGCGGGCGCGGTGCTGCGAGTTGGCGTGCTGGGTGAACATCGCCACGCAGATATCACCCCGGCTGGACTTGATGCGCTGCAAAACTTGCAGCCCGCTCTCACCCGGCATTTCGATATCGAGCACGATGAAGCGCACCGCGCCTGCGGTGTCTTGCTGCAACAGCTCCATCGCCTGCTGCCCGCAATCGGCCTGCAGCACGGCTTGCACCCCATCAATGCCGCAGAGCAGGCCGGCCAGGCGCTCGCGCACCATTGCAGAATCGTCGACCACCATCAGTTGCATGACTCAGCTTTCAGAGAATTCAGGATGTATGGGGACATTGTTGGCCTGAGGTCGCGCGGCGAACATCGGCCGCCAGCGGTTTGAAGACTGAGACAAGGGCGCGTTGATTTGTAGGAAATTTCTGACCCGCGTGGATCTGTTCATGCCAATTCATGGTCGAGGACGTAGCGCACCAGATCGGCGTCGCGCTCGAGGTGCATCTTTTGCATCAGGCGGGTTTTGTGAGTGCTGACGGTTTTGACGCTCAAGTGCAGTTCCCGCGCCACTTCGCCCACGGTGCGCCCGGCTCCGATGCGCAGCAGCACCTGCAGCTCGCGGTCGCTCAGGGTTTGATGCGCGGGGGCGTCGGCGGCGGCGCCCTCTTGAAAGTGATGCGCCAACTGCTCGGCGACGGCGGCGGTGAGGTAGCGCTTGCCCTGGGCGGCCGCGCGGATGGCGTCGAGCAGCACATCGGGCGCGCTGTCTTTGGTGAGATAGCCGGCCGCGCCGCCGCGCAGGGCGCGCAGGGCGAACAAATGCTCGGCATGCATGCTGAGCATGAGCACGGGCAGGCGGGGGTGCGTGGCCTTGATGCGTTTGAGCAGATCGAGGCCGTCGCCGCCGGGCAGAGACACGTCGAGCAGCACCACCTGCCAGGCGGCATCGCGCAGGGCGTCGAGCGCTGCGGCGGTGTCGCCGCACCAGTGCGGCTGCAGCCCCTCGGCTTCGAGCATGCGAACGAGCCCGGCGCCCACAAGGGCGTGGTCGTCAACGATGAGCACGCGGGCGGCGTCCATTTGCGGCCTCGCTTCAGGCGGAGATCGGTTTGCCGGAAGTCGGCGCGTCGGCAGGTTTGCCACATTCGGTGCAGGGCACGCGCACGCGCAGGGTGGTGCCGTGGTTGGGCACGCTGGCGCAATCGAGCGTGCCGCCGAGTAAATGCGCGCGCTCGCGCATGCCGCGCAAACCAAAGGATTTTTCGCTGGTCTGCGTGGCCGGGGTGAAGCCCAGACCGTCATCGACGATGTCGAGCGCGATCAGCCCGGGTGTGTGGGCCAGGGTGAGCCGAACGGATTTGGCCTGCGCGTGACTGGCGATATTGGTGAAGGCTTCCTGCGCGATGCGGAAGATCTGGATGGCGGTGAGGTCGTCCAGCTCACCGGCGCCCTCGATCTGGTGCGAAACGGGAATGCCGTAGCGCTGGCTGAACTCCTCGGCCAGCCAGAGCAGCCCGTCGCTCAGCCCGAGATCGAGCACGGCGGGCCGGAGCTGAGCTGCGACGCGGCGGCCGGCGGCGGTGGCGGCATCCACCAGCTGGGTCATGCTGTTGAGCTGCGCGTCGTCGGGCCCGAGGCGGCGGCGCAGCAGGCTGATGTCCATTTTCAACGCGGTGAGCAACTGGCCGAGTTCGTCGTGCATGTCGCGGGCGAGGCGGGCGCGTTCCTGCTCGCGGGCGCGCTCCATGTGTGCGGCCATGTCGCGCAGATCGGACTCGCGGCGGCGGGCATGGCTGATGTTGATCATGATGCCGTTCCACTGCACTTGGGTGGCATCGAGCCGCTTCACTGCGGCGCGGATGTTGATCCACTTGATCTCGCCCTCGGTGAGGATGCGGCCCTCCCAGTTCCACGGTTCGCCGTGCAGCGCGCTGGCTTGCAGCGAGGCGTGGAAATCGGCCTGATCGGCGGCATGAATTCGCCCGACAAAGGCCGTGCTCGAACGCAGCAGCGCCTGCGCGCTCAGGCCGCAGACCATTTGCGCCGATTCACTGGCCTGGGTGAACTGCAACTGCCCGGCGCGCTGGCTGAGCTGGAACACCAGACCGAAGCCGGAGAGCGGATGTGCGGCCCAGGGCGTATCGTCCGAAGACAGATCTTGAACGGGTGGAGGAGGGCTTTGGAACGGGGGCACGGAGGGCAGCCAGGAGTGGAATTTACATTCCAATTAACGGCGCGCCCTCAGAAAACTTGAATTCTCAGCGGTTCGAGACAGTCGTAAATTTGCCGCTGGGGCATGGAGCGCAGCCAGGTGAGCTGGCGTTTGGCGAGCTGGCGGGTGGCGGCGATGGCCTGCTCGCGGAACTGCTCGGCGCTGATGTCGCCGTCCAGAAAATGCCAGGCTTGGCGGTAGCCTACGGCGCGGATCGAGGGCAGCGCGGGGCTGAGGTCGCCGCGCTGGCGCAGTGCGCGCACTTCGTCGAGAAACCCGGCGGCCAGCATCTGCTCGAATCGTTGGGCGATGCGCGCGTGCAGCACGCTGCGATCAGAAGGTTCCAGCGAGAGGATGCGCAGGGGCAAGGGGCCGTCATCTGCGCGCCCGGCGGCCAGATGCGCCGAGAGGGGTCGACCGCTGAGTTGCCACACTTCCAGCGCGCGCTGGATGCGTTGAGCGTCGCCCGGAGCGAGGCGGGCGGCGGTGAGCGGATCGACTTCGGCCAGCCGGGCGTGCAGCGCGGGCCAGCCGAGACGCGCGGCCTCGGCGTCGAGTTCGGCGCGCACGGCAGGGTCGGCCTGCGGCAGTTCGGACAGGCCGGATTGCAGCGCCTTGAGGTAGAGCAGGGTGCCGCCGACGATCAGGGGCTGGGCACCGCGCTGGCGGATTTCCTGGATGAGTCGGCGCGCGTCCGCAGCGAATTGCGCCGCGCTATAGCTTTGCGCCGGATCGAGGATGTCGAGCAGGTGGTGCACGGCCTGGGCGCGTTCCTCAAGACCGGGCTTGGCGGTGCCGATGTCCATGCCGCGATAGACCAGCGCCGAGTCCATGCTGATGAGTTCCACGGTTTCGCCGCGCTGCCGGGCTTGCTGGACAAGGTGCAGGGCCGCGGCGGTCTTGCCGCTGGCGGTGGGGCCGACGAGGCAGAGAATAGGCTGTGGGGTTTGTTGGGTCACGGCTTGAATCGGGGCTTCAACGCCCGCGCAGGAACAGGGCGTCGAGGTCGGCCAGGCCGATCTGCCGCCAGGTGGGGCGGCCGTGGTTGCACTGGTCGGCGCGTTCGGTGCGCTCCATATCGCGCAGCAGGGCGTTCATTTCTGCGAGCGTGAGCTGTCGGTTGGCGCGCACCGCGCCGTGGCAGGCCATGCTGGAAAGTAGCGCATTGCGCCGCTCCTGAAGGCGGCTGCTGGTGCCTTGCGAAATGAGATCGGCCAGCAAGCCGCGAGCCAGGCGAATGGGGTCGGCGTGCGCCAGCAGCGTGGGTGTGGCGCGCACCACCAGGCTGCTGGGGCCGGCCCGGTCGAGCTCGACGCCGAGCGACCGTAGGGCATCGGCATGATCTTCCGCCGCGCCCATTTCGGCATCGCTCGCGGCGAATGCGGCCGGGATCAGCAAGGGTTGCACGGCCACCGGCGCATCGGCCTGTTCCGCAGCTTTCAGCCGTTCGTACACGATGCGCTCGTGCGCCGCGTGCATGTCCACGATCACCAGTCCGTGGCGGTTTTGCGCCAGGATGTAAATGCCCAGAAGCTGCGCCAGGGCGAAGCCGAGGGGAAAGTCGTCAGGCTGGGCGGCAGCCAGGTCGGCGGCTTGCGCATAGGGGCGAGGCGCAGCGCTGTCCTGTGCCTGCAAGGGCGCAGCGTCCGCCGCTGCCAAGGGGGCATAAGCGCGCGAGAGCGCGTCCCAGGGGATCGGGCTAGGGCTCGGCCTCGCCACGCCGAAGGCAAGCGAGGCAGTCGTGGGTAGGGCGGATGGCGGCTGTTCCCACGCGGCGGGCGGTGCGGAGGGATGCGAAGCAGACGCCTCACCGCCCGCCCGGGCCAGCACCTGCTCGACGGCATGGCGCACGGCCTGATGCACGGCGGAGCTGTCGCGGAACCGGACTTCCGACTTGGCCGGGTGCACATTCACATCGACCAGCTCAGACGGCAGATCGAGCAGCAGGGCGTACTGCGGCTGCAAGGCGCCGTGCAGCACGTCGGCGTATGCGGCGCGCACGCCGTGGGCCACGGTGCGGTCGCGCACCCAGCGGTTGTTGACAATGATGTGCTGCACATCGGCACGGGCGCGCGCCGCCGTGGGCTTACAGATCAGCCCGCGCACGGCGAGCGGGCCGATCTGGGCGGAGACGGGCAGGGCGTGCGCGCTGAAGGCCTCTCCCAGCACGGCGGCGAGGCGGTCGAGCCCGTGCGGCGAAGGGTCGCGCTCGAATTGCAGCTTGAGTTGCCCGTCATGCCAAAGCCGCAGGGCGATCTGGGGATGGGCGATGGCGGTGCGCTTGAACACGTCGGCGCACCAGGCATATTCCGTTTGCGGCGACTTGAGAAATTTGCGGCGCGCCGGCAGGTTGAAAAACAACTGCCGCAAGGTCACGCGGGTGCCCAGTTGCGCCGCTGTGGGTTGCACCGCGGCGACCTGGCCTGCGCTGGCTTGAATGCGCGCGCCATCGGCCCCGGCGCGGCGGCTGATGATCTCGATTTCGGCCACGGCGGCCATGGCTGCGAGTGCCTCGCCGCGGAAGCCGAGATGCGTGGCGTGGTGCAATTCGTCGAGATCGGCGATTTTGCTGGTGGCGTGGCGCAGCAGTGCCAGCGGCAACTCTTCGGCCGGAATGCCGCAACCATCATCTTCGACCTGCACGCTGCCCAGCCCGCCTTGTTCGAGGCGCACGGTGAGGACGCTGGCGCCCGAATCGATGGCGTTGTCGAGCAGTTCGCGCAGGGCCGAAGCCGGGCGTTCGATAACTTCGCCGGCGGCAATCTGGCTGATGAGCACGTCCGGCAGCGGACGAATCGGGCGTTGGGGTTGCAGCAAGGCAGGGATACGCAAAGGGTGGCGAGGCCGCAGCGTGGCGGCGGCCGTCCCCTCGTTGAGGGGCTCGGAGAAGGGATCAACGAGAGGAGAAACGACAAGTTAGCTCAGTATACTTTTCGGGCTGTGCGTAGGCCCATAGCGCTCGGTGGCGCTCAGCCCCGGCTCAGTTTTCTGGCGCAGCATCTGCGTCTTCGGCCTTTCATAGGCTCTCTTCCGGCTTTCAGCCCAAACCGCATGGATCCCCACGCTCTTATCGACCTCATTCTGCACTTCGACGTGCATCTGGCGCAGTTCATCGCGGCGTATGGCCCCTGGGTGTACGGGCTGCTCTTCGGCATTGTGTTCGTCGAAACCGGGCTGGTGATCATGCCGTTTCTGCCGGGCGACTCGATGTTGTTCGTGGTGGGCGCGTTTGCGGCCACCGGGGCGCTCAGCCTGCCGGGGGTGATCGCCGTGCTCTGGCTTGGCGCCGTGCTGGGCGACAGCCTCAATTACCAGATCGGCAAGGCCATCGGCCATAAGGTTTTTTCGTGGCCGGACTCACGCTGGTTCAACCGCCGCGCCTTTGAAAAGGCGCACGCCTTTTACGAAAAATATGGCGGCATCACCATCGTGGCCGCGCGGTTCATGCCCTTCATTCGGACCTTCGCCCCGTTTGTGGCGGGCGTGGCCGAGATGTCGTATGGCAAGTTTCTGGCCTACAACATGCTTGGCGCCACACTCTGGACGGGGCTGCTGGTCATGGCGGGCTATCTGTTCGGCAACATTCCGTGGATCAAACACAATTTGGGTGTCATGACCATTGCCATCATCGTGCTGTCGCTGCTACCCGCGGTGTGGGGTTGGTGGAAATCACGTCGGCAGGTATCGGCGGTCTGAAGCGGCGCACTGACGCAAACGCTTACCTGCTGGTTGTGCGCGCTGTGAACTTCATTGCAGCGAGCCGCGCAGCAGGCCGACGGCAAGTCCTTCAATGGCGAAGGGCTGGCTGGCATCGACGCGGATGGGGGCGAACTCGGGGTTGGCCGGTAGAAGCTCGATGTGATCGGCCTGCAGGCGCAGGCGCTTGACCGTGACCTCGTCGCCGATGCGGGCCACCACGATCTGTCCGCTCTGCGCGGTCTGGCTGCTTTTGACGGCCAGCATGTCGCCGTCGAGAATGCCGGCATCGCGCATGCTCATGCCGCGAACCTTGAGCAGATAGTCAGGGCGCACCGAGAAGGCGCCGGGATCGACGTTGAGCGTCTGCTCGATATGCTCTTGCGCGAGGATGGGATGCCCCGCAGCGACGCGACCGACCAGCGGCAGGCAGAGCTGCTCGGCGCCAGGCAGCGCGAGCTGCAGCCCATGAGAGAGATCCGCGCGCAACCCACTCGCACGCCCCCCCATGGCGCCGGAGGTTTTCCCGGACGTTGTCATCGACGGCGAGGCGCGCTGCGATTCGGTGATGCGAATGCCGCGCGACGCTCCGGGCGTCAGCTCGATCACGCCCTTGCGCGCGAGCGCCTGCAAATGATCTTCTGCCGCATTGGCCGAGCGGAATCCCAGCTTTGCGGCGATTTCGGCCCGGGTGGGCGGGTAGCCCAGTTCGCGCACGGAGGCGGTGATGAGATCGAGAATTTCCTGCTGACGAGGGGTGAGTTTCGAGATGAGACGGCGCATGCGTGGGCTCCGGCAGTTGCACAATAAGTCAGTTTGATGGGCGAGACCGATGGGCAAGGCTGTTGGACGAGTTCGCCATGCGATCTATGTCATCTTTTGGCCATGAAGCCACCCTGATCAGGCTTCCAGCTTGATGATTTTCACAGCACTGTAAATCAAAACAGTCTTTCTGCAAAGAGATTCACACATGACCGATTCTTTTTCTCGCGCTGCCTTGCCGCAGATTGTGGTGTTGGGAACAGGGGGTACGATCGCGGGCGCCGCGACGGGCGACCCCAGTCTGCCGGGTTACACCGCCGGGGTTTTGGGGGTCGACGCGCTGCTGCAAAGCGTGCCGACGCTCGGCCGCCTGGCGCAAATCCACACCGAGCAGGTGGCCAATCTCGACAGCAAGGACATGACCTTCGCGGTCTGGACGCAGTTGGCCGAACGCGTGGCCTACTGGCTGGCGCAGCCGCAAATTCAGGCCTGCGTCATCACCCACGGCACCGACACGCTGGAAGAAACAGCCTACTTTCTGCGTTTGGTGCTGGATACCGACAAGCCGGTGATCCTGACCGCTGCCATGCGTCCTGCCACGGCGCTGAACGCCGACGGCCCGCAGAACCTGCTCGATGCCGTGCGGGTGGCCGTGCATCCGGCAGCGCGGGGGCTGCGCGTGGTCTGTGTGTTGCACGGCGTGGTGCATGCTGCTCGCGACGTGACCAAGGCGAATACGCACGCGGTGGAAGCGTTTTCATCCGGCGAGCGCGGCCCGCTGGGTGAAGTGGACGGTGAGGCCTTGCGGCTTTGGCGACAACCCGTGCCGGAGGCAGGGGCGCCGTTTCCCCTACCTGCTGTGAGCGAGTGGCCGCGGGTGGAGTTGCTTACCAATGCGGCGGGCAGCGATAGTGCGCTGGTGTGCTGTCTGATTTCGAGCACGGCGCTTCAGCCCCGATTGGGCGGACTGGTCGTGGCCGGCACCGGGGGCGGCACGGTGCACTGCGAACTCGAGGCCGCGCTGCGCTGGGCCGAACAACAGGGCGTGCGGGTGAGGGTGGCGTCACGCGTCGGCCCGGTACGCGGCGGCGCCGATGACGGCCTCAATGCGGTAAAGCTGCGGGTGCGGTTGCTGCTGGAACTGGCCGCCCAGAACCAAGCAGAGCGTTGAACCCGGAATGTTCTCTCGGCAGGGCCAATTGATCCCCACCGGGGGCAGAAAGCTTGGGCCGGTGGGGCGAAAGAGCGGGGGGGGGGCGATTCCTCACCCTATTCGATTCAGCCGCTTTGCAGAGAACTTAGGGTTGATCGACCAAGGTAAGGGTGCGCCGCACCGGGTTTGGATACCTACAGCGGGCGTCCTCGTGCGTGAGCGCATGAGAGACAAAAATAGTGCAAAACGCCCTGTAGTCAGGTGCGCAGTTGTCACCAGACATTACTGCGTAATTGCGCTGGCCTGGGTTTCGCCGACCAGCGATTCATAGCTGGCATAGAACGACAAAATGTAGGCTAGGAAAATGGCGATGGCCACGGGCATGCTGAGCATGGCGGCCAGGGTTTCACTGGCGCCGAGCAGGCTGGCGACGAGCATGATGAGCGTGGGCAGGCTGAGAAAGAGCAGCAGCCATTGCACCGTATACAGCGCAAACGCCTTGATGTTGCGCACGCACAGCACGAAGCTGAAAAACAGCGCCTTGACCGGCGGCATGGCGTGCCAGGCCACCAGCGGCGGGGCGAGCCAGAAGGCGAGCGAGACGGGGATATACGCCAGAGTGGCGGCAATGGCGCCCAGGCGCAGGCTGCCATCGGCGATGGCGCTGGCCGGCGGTTTGTCGCCGAGCAGCAGCAGACGCAGCATGGCGCCGCCGTCGAACAGGCTGCCGACTCCGAGCACCAGAATGACGGCGAGGGTGTAGAGCACGCCCAGCATCACCATGCTGCGCAGCGCCTGCGGGCCGCTGCGAAAACCGGTGAGCAGCACCGTGGGCCAAAGCGGCTGCTTTTGCGCGACCTGGCGGCTGGCTTGCATGAAGCCCAGGGTGCCGAACTGCACCACGAACAGCGGAAACACCAGACCGATGATGGGCAGCGCCGAGACGAATCCGGTGACGACGATATAGGCCACGATCATCAACAGCGCCGCCCAGGGCTGCAGCGCCAGACGGCGAAAGCCGCTTTGCACCCAGAGCAGGCCCTCGCGGGCAGAGACGGTACGCAGTTGCATGGCGAAAGACGATGAAGGGTGAAGAGCCGAAGAAAAGAGCCCAAGAAGGGAGCCGACATGGTATCGGCAGACCCGGGCTCAGGCGGACGCGATGCGCTGGCGCAGCACGCGCTCGAAGTGGATGGGGTCGTGGGGGGTGAGCAAGTGGGCGTCGCGCGGCAGGTGATAGTCGGCCAGACGCGAGGTCCAAAAACGCAGCGCGGCAGCGCGCAGGGCGTCGGGTAGCAAGCGGTGTTCGGCATCGCTCATGGAGCGTACGGCGAGGTAAGCGTTCAGCAAGGCTTCAAAGCGGGCCGCGTCAAACTCGCCTGTCTGCAGGTGAATGCACCAGTCGTTGAGCGCCACGGCCAGATCGAACAGCCAGGTATCGACCCCGGCGAAGTAAAAGTCGAACACGCCGGAGAGCGTATCCCCCTCGAACAGCACGTTGTCGCGAAACAGATCGGCGTGAACCGCGCTGCGCGGCAGCGCGGCATAGGCGGGCGATGCGGCGACCTCAGTCTGGTGCGCAAGCTCAGCGCTGATGAGGGTGCGTTGATCGGCGGTGAGATAGGGCAGGATGTCGGGGATGGTGCGGGTTTGCCAGGCGAGCCCGCGCAGATTGGGTAGCGTGCCCGCGTAGTCGCGTGCGGCCAGATGCATGCGTGCCAGCCAATGCCCCACTTGCGCGCAGTGCGCCGGCTCGGGCTGCAGCTGGCTGCGGCCTTGCAGGCGAGTGACCAACGCGGCGGGTTTGCCTTTGAGGGTGTGCAAGGTCTGGCCCTGCCGGTCGGGCATGGGGTCGGGCACGGGAATGCCATGCGCGGCCAGATGGTGCATCAGCCCGAGGTAGAACGGCAACTGCTCGGCCTGCAGGCGCTCGAACAAGGTGAGCACGAACCGGCCCCGCGTGGTACTCAGGAAGTAGTTGGTGTTTTCGATCCCGCTGGCGATGCCTTGCAGGTCGGTGCGCGTGCCCAGATCGAAGCGGGCCAGCCAGGAGTCGACCTCTGCTGCGTCGAGCGGTGTGAAAACGGCCATGAACGGGATGGGGAAAGAAAAGGCAGGCTGGAAAAGCAGGTTGAGCGAGCAGGTTGAACGGTCAGCCCGTCGGTTTATTTGAAGGTGAACACCTTCCACTGCGCCTGCCCTTCCAGATGGGCCGGGTCGGTGCTGGACGAGATTGAGGGCGGCACCACGTTGTAGGCCGCGCCGCCGTGCAAAGGCTGCACCTGAATCGAGGTGGTGGCGCCGCGCACCTGCTGCTCCTGTATGCGCACCGCACGATCCTGGGTGACGTTTTCGCGCACCCGAGGTTCAGGGAATTTGGGCTTGGGCTGGGTATCTGTCAGCGGCGCCGCAGGTTTGGACTGCGCAAGGGCGCTTGGTCCCGGATACACGCTGGCGAGCAGCGTGAACAGGCCAAGGGCGGAGACGGTAAGGGCGTGGCGAAACATGTTCATGGGCTGATTTTACGGCGGCATTGATAATGCGCGGATGAATTCAGACGTGCAATCCGACTCCGCCCCCACCCTGCTGCTGGTGGATGGTTCCAGCTATCTCTACCGCGCCTTCCACGCCATGCCCGATCTGCGCGGGCCCGAAGGCCAGCCCACCGGGGCGCTCTACGGCATGGTGGCCATGCTGCGGCGCCTGCGCGAGCAATATCCGGTGGCCAAGGGCTATCGCTACGCGGCCTGCGTGTTCGACGCCAAGGGGCCGACATTCCGCAACGCCATGTACGACCAATACAAGGCGCAGCGTCCGCCGATGCCGCCCGACTTGGTGGCGCAGATCGAGCCGATTCACCAAGCTGTGCGGCTGATGGGCTGGCCGCTGCTGGAGGTGCCGGGAGTGGAGGCCGACGACGTGATCGGTACCCTGGCCGTGCGGGCGCACGCACAGGGCATACGCACCCTGGTTTCCACGGGTGACAAGGATATGGCTCAGCTGGTCAACGACCACATCACGCTGGTCAACACCATGAGCAACGAGGTGCTCGACCCCGCCGGAGTGCAGCAAAAGTTCGGCGTTCCCCCAGATCGCATCGTCGATTACCTCACCCTGGTAGGCGACGCGGTGGACAACGTGCCCGGCGTGGACAAGGTCGGCCCCAAGACGGCGGTCAAGTGGCTGACGGAGTATGGCTCGCTCGATGCGCTGATCGAGCAGGCCGAAACCGTGAGCGGCGCTGCGGGTAAAAACCTGCGTGCCGCGCTCGACTGGCTGCCCACGGCGCGCAAGCTGGTGACCATCCACACCGACTGCGATCTGGACGGCTACGCTCAAGCCTTCGACCCCGATCTGCGCCCGGCGCCGGAAGATGCGCAGGCGTTGCTGCCCTTCTTCACCCGCAACGGCATGCGCCGCTTCAGCGCCGAGATGAAGGCGCAGACGGTGAGCGAGCAGGCCGCCCGGCAGGTGTCGCTGCTGGATGACGCGCCGGTCGCCGAAAAGACCGCCCCCGGCACCTACGAAACCCTGCTCGACTGGGACCGGTTCGACGCCTGGCTGACCCGCATCGACGCGGCCGAGCTCACCGCCATCGACACCGAAACCGACTCACTCGACCCGATGCGCGCGCGGCTGGTCGGCATTTCGCTCAGCGTCGCGCCCGGCGAGGCCGCCTATCTGCCGCTGGCCCACGCCTACCCCGGCGCGCCCGAGCAGTTGCCCATGGCCGAGGTGCTCGAACGTCTGCGGCTCTGGCTGGAAAACGCCGACAAACCCAAGCTCGGGCAGAACGCCAAGTACGACCGCCATGTGTTCGCCAACGCGGGCGTGACGATTCGCGGCTATGCGCACGATACCTTGCTCGAGAGCTATGTGATCGAGGCGCACAAGCCGCACAGCCTCGACAGTCTGGTGAGCCGTCATCTTGGCCGGGACGACACCCTGAGCTACGAACAGGTCTGCGGCAAGGGCGCCAAGGCCATCACCTTCGATCAGGTGGCGCTCGATGTGGCGACCCGCTATTCCGGCGAAGACGCCGACCTCACCCTGCAGGTACACGAGCGGCTGTGGCCGCAAGTCCAGGCCGATGCCGGGCTGACGCGGATCTACGCGCTGGAAATGCAGGTCAGCGAAGTGCTGCAGCGCATCGAGCGTACCGGCGTGCTGGTGGACGGCGATCTGCTGCGGGCGCAAAGCGGCGAACTGGGCGCCAAAATGCAAACCCTGGAAGCGCAGGCATTCGAGCTGGCCGGCGGCGCTTTCAATCTGGGCAGTCCTAAGCAGATCGGCGAAATCCTGTTCGACCGCCTGCAACTGCCGGTGCAGAAAAAAACCGCCTCCGGCGCTCCGTCCACCGACGAGGAAGTGCTGGAAAAGCTGGCCGAAGATTACCCGCTGCCGCGCGTCATTCTCGACCACCGCAGCCTGTCCAAGCTCAAGAGCACCTACACCGAGAAACTGCCGCAAATGATCAACCCGGACACCGGCCGGGTGCACACCAACTACGCCCAGGCCGTGGCCGTGACCGGTCGGCTGGCCTCCAACGATCCCAATCTGCAGAACATTCCGGTACGCACCGCCGAGGGGCGGCGCATTCGCGAGGCGTTTATCGCGCCCAAGGGCTGGCTGATCGCGTCGAGCGACTACTCGCAGATCGAGCTGCGCATCATGGCGCACCTCTCGCAAGACGCGGGTCTGCTCGCTGCGTTCGCCGCCGGGGAAGACATTCACCGCGCCACCGCGGCTGAGATTTTCGGCGTCACGCCGCTGGAAGTCAGCAGCGATCAGCGCCGCATGGCCAAGGTCATCAACTTCGGGCTGATCTACGGCATGAGCGCCTTCGGCCTGGCACGCAACCTCGGCCTGGAGCGCAGCGCGGCGCAGCTCTACATCGACCGCTACTTCGCCCGTTATCCGGGTGTCGCGGCGTATATGGAGCGCACCCGCAAGCTGGCGGCGGAGCAGGGCTATGTCGAAACTGTGTTCGGGCGACGACTGTGGCTGCCCGACATTCACGCCAGCGGGCCGCGCCGGGCAGCGGCCGAGCGCGCAGCTATCAACGCGCCGATGCAGGGCACCGCGGCCGACCTCATCAAAATGGCGATGATCGCCGTCGATGCCGCACTCGTGCGCGAAAAACTGCGCAGCCGGGTGGTGATGCAGGTGCACGACGAGCTGGTGCTCGAAGTGCCCGAGGAAGAAACGCACTGGGTGCGCGAACACATTCCCCGCCTGATGGCGGGCGTTGCCCAGCTCGACGTCCCGCTGCTGGCCGAAATGGGCCTGGGTGCCAACTGGGAGCTGGCGCACTGAGCGTGGTCACTGAGCACGGCAGGTCTGGGGCGGTCAGACGATGCGCACCTGCAGCGGCGTCAGGCCGTCTATCGTGCCGTGCAGTACCTGGCTGCGGGTGACAGCGCCGACGCCATCGGGCGTGCCGGTGAAAATCAGGTCGCCGGGTTTCAAGGTGAACAGGGTGGAGAGCCGGGCGATAGTTTCGTCCACCGACCAGATCATCTGCTCCAGCCGCCCTTGCTGACGCAGGGCGCCGTCGACCGTTAGCGCAATGGCGCCGGTGTTCAGCTCGGCGCCGGGTTGACGCGGCGTGATCGGGCCGATGGGGGCGGACTGGTCGAAGGCCTTGCCGATTTCCCACGGCCGACCCTGCGCCTTCATCTGCCCCTGCAGATCGCGGCGGGTCAGGTCGAGGCCGACTGCGTAGCCGTAGATGTGCGCGGCGGCCTGCCCCACGGGAATGTCGCGGCCCGCGGCGCCGATGGCGACGACCAGCTCGATTTCGTGATGCAGATCTTGCGTGACGGACGGGTAAGCGATGTCGCCGGTCTGCCCTGCGGCAATCGCAATCACTGCATCGGCATCGCCGGGTTTGCAGAAAAAAAACGGCGGCTCACGATTCGGGTCTGAGCCCATTTCGCGCGCATGGGCCGCGTAGTTGCGCCCGACGCAATACACGCGGCGAACGGGAAAGGCGAGATCGCTGCCCACGATGGGTAGCAGGGCGGGGGAGTGGGGTGGAAAGGCGGTGTGCATGACGGGTTCGGTCTTAGTTTGTTGATCGAGTGTAGGCAGAGAACAGGCCACTCGAGGCGAAATGTGGCGCGGATTTGTGGCGCAGATCCCACGCTGATTCACGCCCTGTTACAGATCGAGCCATCCCGCGTGGGGCAGGTCTTGATCTTCATCAGCCGCTGCGCATACGATATATGAAACGATAAACATTATCATTTGCGCATCATCACAAAGCAGCTTTTTTCAGGTCAGATCATGCACACCGACTCCGTAGTGGTTTCCCTCGCACAGCTTCCCTATGGGCAATGCGCCCAGGTGGTCGATTTCGATGGCGGACGCGCCATGGTGCAGCGCATGGTCATGCTCGGTATCCGCCGTGGCGTGCCGCTGTGCGTGGTGCACGGCCCCGGGCCGCGGGGCACGGTGGTGCAGGTGGGCGGTGCGCGCATTGCGCTGGGGCGGGGCGTGACCGACAAAATCCGCGTGATGCCTATCGTGGCTTCGGCGGCCGCGGCGTCTGCGGTGCATCAAAAGGCTGCGGCATGAGCGCGTGTCACGATCCAGATTGCGCCGTTTCCCCCGAAGCAGACTCCGGCCTGCCGGTGATCGCTCTGGCGGGCAACCCCAATTGCGGCAAGACCACCATTTTCAACCTGCTCACCGGGGCGCATCAGCATGTGGGCAACTGGCCCGGCGTCACGGTGGAGCAGCGCCGGGGAACGGCCTTAGCGGCGGGGCTGAAGCTTTCGGTGATCGATCTTCCGGGCGTGTACAGCCTGCTGGGCGGGGGCGGTGCCGACCAGGGCGTGGCGCGCAACTTTTTGCTCGATGAACGGGTGGATCTCATTGTCAACATCGTCGATGCCTCCAACCTCGAACGCCATCTGGCGCTGACCTTCGAACTGCTCGAAACCGGCAAGCCGCTGATCCTCGCGCTCAATATGGTGGACGAGGCGCAGGCGCTGGGGCTGGAGCCGCAAGTGCATGCGCTCTCAAAGCAACTCGGCGTGCCCGTGGTGCCGCTGGTGGCGCGAAAAGGCCGTGGCCGTGCAGAGCTGCTCGACACCATTCGGGGCGCCCTGCAACAAAAGCCCAGCGCCTTGATGCCGACCTACCCGCCCGAGGTCGAACAGGCGATCGACCAAGTCGGCGCGCAACTTGCCGTGCCCTCGTCGCCACGGCGCCGCTTCGATGCGCTGCGGCTGCTCGAAGGGCTGGTGGTGTCGCCCTCGGCCGAGGTACAGGCCGGCGTGGCGGCGGCGCAGGCGCAGGTGCTCGCCCAAGCTGGCGAAGAAGTGGCCGATCTGGTTGCGGCCGCCCGTTTTGGTTGGGCGCACCAGCTTGCGGCCATTGCCATGCAGCGCACCGGCAAGATGGGCGTGCGTCACCGCGTGACCGACGTGCTCGACCGCGTGGTGCTCAATGAATGGCTGGGCGTGCCGGTGTTTTTGCTGGTGCTCTATCTAGTGTTCGTGGTGAGCTTCAGCGGCGGCAATATTTTTCTCGACTTTTTCGATCAGGCCTCGTCGGCGCTACTCATCGGCGGGGTGGGGCATGTGATGCTGCAGGCCGGGCTGCCCGATTGGATGGTGTCCATGATCGCTGGCGGCGTGGGCGGCGGGCTCAACCTGGTCATCTCGTTCATCCCGCCCATCGGCCTCACCTTTCTGTTCCTCGCGTTTCTCGACGACTCGGGCTATATGGCGCGCGCCGCCTATGCGATGGATCGCTTCATGCGCCGCATGGGCCTGCCCGGCAACTCGCTGGTGCCCATGGTCATCGGCTTTGGCTGCAATGTGCCGGCCATCATGGGCTCGCGCATCATCGAAGACCCGCGCGGCCGCCTGCTTACGGTGCTGATGCAGCCCTTCATGTCGTGCTCGGCGCGGCTGACCATCTATATGGCGTTCGCCGTGGTGTTTTTCCGCAGCACCGGCGGGCAGGTGGTGTTTCTGCTGTATGTGCTGGGCATCGTGGTGGCGCTGCTCACCGCGTGGATGCTGGGCAAGACGGCCATTCGGGGCGAGCCCATGCCCTTTGTCATGGAGCTGCCGCCCTATCGTCTGCCCAGCCTGCGCAGCGTAGGGCTGCAGGCCTGGCAGCGGTTGAAGGTGTTCATTTTCCGCGTCGGCAAGGTGATCGTGGTCATCGGGGTGGTGCTGTTTGTGCTGCCCGGCATCGGCTGGACGGCCAAGGGCCTGCAGGCAACCGACATCGATCACTCTCTTCTCGCTCAGGGCAGCCGGGCCATTGCGCCGGTGTTCGAGCCCATGGGCATCACCCGGGAGAACTGGCCCGCGGTGTCGGGCCTGCTGGCGGGCGCGGCCGCCAAAGAGATCGTGATCGGCACGCTCAACGGCATTTATCAGCGGCAGCAGGCTTCCGACTTGATGGCGGCCTACCGCCAGCCTGATGTGGGCGCCAAGTTATTGGAGGCCGCCAAGACCATTCCCGAAAACGCAGTGGCCTTTTTCGGCAGCTTCCTCGATCCGCTGGGCTTGCACGATCTGCAGTCCACCAACGCGACCGCGCAGGCCAGCGGCGCCAGCAACGAAACCCTCGCCGGGCTGGCGGCTGCGTTCACCCCGCTGTCGGCCTTCGCCTATCTGGTGTTCGTCTTGCTGTACGTGCCCTGCGCCAGCACCATGGGGGCGCTGCGTCGTGAGGTGGGCTGGGGCTGGATGGTGTTTTCCGTGCTTTACGGCATTGGTATCGCCTGGGCTGCGGCCACGGTGATCTATCAGATCGGTACGTTTGCGCAGCATCCCCCATCATCCGCCCTGTGGGTGGCCGCTTGCGTCGCCTCCTTTGTGCTGCTGGTGCTGGGCCTGCGGCTATACGGTGACCGCACCGAGCGCCGCGTGGCAACGCAGGGGCTGGAGAGCCTAGTATGAACCCGCTGTTCGCCGTGCGCGATTGCCTGCGTGAAAAGCAGCTTGCCAGCGCCGCCGAGATTGCGGCCTGCGTGCAGGTTTCTGCGTCAGTGGTCGAAGACATGCTGGCGCACTGGGTGCAGCGCGGGCTGGTCGAGCGGATCGATGCGCAGGGCGGCACCTGTAGCAGCGGCTCCTGCGGGAGTTGTGGCCAATGCGGCACCCGCAAAACCGCGGCAGCGCTCTACCAGTGGCGCGGTCTGCAGGCCGCCGCTGCATCTTCGGCAAAAGCCTCGGTGTTGATGCTGCGTTCTGCCTGAACTTGGGTGGTTTTGCAAGCACGGGGTTTTGGCGGGCGGCCTAAGCTAGCGTTCTTTACCTCTCGGACAAGAACGCCATGCACAACCCTATGCTTTATCGCCGTCTTGGCCGCAGCGGCCTGCAAGTCAGCCTGTTTTCGCTCGGCTCCTGGGTGACGTTTCACAATCAGGTCGATGCTTCGGGCGTGCGCGCGATGCGGGAATCAATTTTTTCGACAACGCCGAGGTCTATGCCAATGGAGAAAGCGAGCGACTGATGGGTGAGGCGCTGGCCCAGATCAAGTGGCACCGGCTCGACTATATGGTGTCGAGCAAGTTTTTCTGGGGGCTCGACGCGGGCACGGCCGAGAAACCGCGCATCAATGGCCGCAACACCCTGAACCGCAAGTATCTGTTGCAGGCGGTCGATGGCAGCCTCAAGCGCATGGGGCTGGATTTCATCGACCTGATCTTTTGTCATCGCCCCGATCCGCACACCCCCATCGAAGAAACCGTCTGGGCGCTGCATAACGTCATCGAGCAGGGCAAGGCGCTGTATTGGGGCACCAGCGAGTGGAGCGCCGACGAGATTCGCGCCGCCTACGAGGTGGCCGAGCGGCACCATCTGCACAAGCCGGTTATGGAGCAGCCGCAATATCACCTGTTCCACCGCAAGCGGGTGGAGCAGGAGTACGCCCGGCTATACGACGACATCGGCCTGGGGCTCACGACCTGGAGCCCGCTGGCGTCTGGCCTGCTGACGGGCAAATATCGCCAGGGCGTACCCGCAGGCAGCCGGGGCGCGATGCAGAACGTGAGCTTTCTGCGCGACGGCCTGCTCGACGCGCGAAAGAATGCCGCGGTGGGCGAGCTCGAAGCCATCGCCCAGCGGCTCGACTGCAGCGTGGCGCAACTGGCGCTGGCCTGGGTGGCGCACAACCCGCGGGTGAGCTCAGTCATTCTGGGGGCTTCGAAGTTGTCGCAACTGCAGGAGAACCTGGGCGCACTAAGCGTGCTGCCCAAGCTCACGCCAGAAGTGCTGGCGCAAATGGATGCCATTTCCGCACCGCTGGCGGTCTGATCGGTTAGGGCCTGTTAACGCTATTGATGCCCCCGCGTTGCCCCCAGACGGGGATGGATGCAAGGCGGAGGTGCGAGGCAAGGCTGGTCGCCTTGCCTCGCACCGACAACGCCGCAGACGCCCCGTCTGGGGGCAACCCTTCGGGCCGGGGGTCTGGGCGGCGCACTGCCACGTTGCAGTCCGCTTGT
>NZ_NCKP01000119.1:0-2511 GCF_002282795.1 Thiomonas sp. 13-64-67 | reverse complement strand
CGTCAGCACATCCTTGAGATAGGCCCAGGGGTCGACCTCGCACAGCTTGGCCGATTCGATCAGCGTCATGAGCACGGCGGCTCGGCGGCCGGCCTGGGGTGAACCCACGAAGAGCCAATTCTTGCGGCCCAGGGCGAGGGGACGGATGGCGTTTTCCACCGCGTTGTTATCGATGGGCACGCGCCCATCGCTGGCAAACACACACAAGGCGCTCCAGCGGCCCAGCGCATAGTCGATGGCCCGCGCCGTGGCATCCGCCTTGGCCAGAAGCTGGCGTTGCTCGGTCAGCCAGGCGTGCAAGGCCTCCAGCAGGGGTTGGCTGCGCTCCTGGCGCAGCGCGGTGCGCGCATCGGGCGGATGCTCCCGAAGGGTCTGCTCGATGGCGTACAAAGCCCCGATGTGTGCCAGCGCCTCCTGCGCGATGGCGCTGCCGGCCAGCTTGTGCGCCTCGAAGAACTTTCTGCGCACATGCGCCTTATGCGGATCTCCGCATAAGGCGCATTATCTTGAGTGCAGTTTTATCCTGAGTGAAGCCAATTGGCAGCAGCGTGCATGCGGTCGATCTAGGGTCCGAACTTCACATAATTTTGGATTGCTCACAGGGACTGCAAGAACGCGAGCATGTCGGCTTTGGGCTTCCACGCCTTCGTGTTTGCCGGCTCGATGCCGGCTTTCTTCCAGAAAGCCTGCATGGCCTCTCGCTTCATCTGCAGGTTGGTCGTGATGTAGCGGCCGGTCGTGGAGACGCTGGCATGGCCCAGGTAGTCGCGAATCACCGTCACGTCAGTTCCGGACTGCAGCAGCGCCACGGCGCAGCTGTGGCGCAGGACGTGCGGCGTGATGTGTTTGCGCTGCAGCGTCGGCTTGTCGCGAGCCGCCGCAGTCGCGTGCTTGGTAAGAACGTAGGCTATGCCGTCGCGCGTCAGAGGCTGACCAAGCCGATTGACGAACACGCACTGCCCACTGGAGCCGCCCGATATGCCGCGAAGTCGGTGCAACGCATTGGCCGTCTCCGCCCACAGAGGTAACAGCCGTTCCTTCTTGCCTTTGCCGCGCAGGCGGACCTGTCTGGGTGCGGCCAATTGCAGATCGTCCCACTGAAGCCCAGCAGCTTCGCTGACCCGGGCACCGCAGTTGTAGAGAAAGAGTAGCAGCGCGTAATCGCGCCAGCCATCGCCGGTGCGCTTGTCCGGCGTGTTGATGATCAGGCGCGCGTCCTCTGCCTCAAGGTAGGTCGCAGGCCGTTGCCGCGCCTTCTTCGCAGGGATGGCCAGCACACGTATGCACTGCTGTGAATGTGCCAAGTCGTTTCGCAGCAGATGCTTGAAGAAACCACGGATCGCCGCCCGGCGGCAATTGCGTGTTGCTGCCGAATTCGAACGCTGCGCCTCGATGTGATCCAGGAAGCGCATCACCGCATCAGCGTCAATATCACCGAGCTGCAAGGAAGCAACCCCTCGGCCGCGCTGCTCAGCAACGAACTTGAACAGCATCGTCAGCGCATCACGGTAGGCACGGATAGTGTGGACGCTGGCACCTCGCTGCTTCGGCAGGTACTCTGTGAAGTATGACTGCACATGAGCGAACAGACCACACGGCGAGCGGCTCATGGCAATCGGCGCTTGCGGCGCGAGTGCTGCTCGAAGCGCTGGCTTGCCAGTTGTAGCAGTTCAGGCGTGGCTTTGAGGTACACCTCCGTGCCAAGGACGTTCTGGTGGCCGAGGTAGGCCGACAGCCACGGCAGCTTCGCGTGCACGTCCACACCCTCGACGGCCCAAGCAGTCAGCCGATGTACGGCGAAGGCATGCCTGAACTCGTAAGGCCTGGCGCCCGAGCGACCACGTGACGGCTTCAAGCCGAGATCGCGTAACAGACACCGCAAAGCATCCGAGGCTGCACGCGAAGTGAGCGCTGATCCATCGCGGCGGATGAACAGTGTCAATGGATCGTCGGCACCGCTTGCCGCCAAGACTTCCTCGCGTTGCCGCAGGTATTGGCGTAGTTCGACGACCAGATCGTCGCGGATCGCCAGGATCCGCGAGCGCCCCTTGCTTCGTTGAACTGTCAGAACGGCTGTGCGCAGATCGACGTCGACCAGGTGCAGCCTGCTGGCTTCGCCCAGCCGCATCCCGGTGCAGTACAGCACGAGCGTGAGCGCGCGCAACATCGCCCCCCACATGTTGCGACCCTCGTGCTTCGTCGCGGCGTCCACCAAGGCAAGCACCTCTTCGTGGCTGAAGATGTAGGGCACGAACACCGACTCCTTGACCGGTGCCACCGCGTGATCGGGAACGAAGCCATACGGATCACTGCGGCGGCGGAACAGGCACAACTGGCGCACCACGCCGAACTCGTTGCCCACCGTGATGGCCTTGCGGCCTTCAATCCGCGTCGCCCACTGCGTCACCGCTTGGTAAGCGTTTGCCGAACCCATCTTTTCAATGAGTCTGAGCTGAGCGAAGCTTGGGTTTTTTCGGGGGCTCCATGCGATCAGACAAACTCAGTGAAGAG
>NZ_NCKP01000118.1:0-2643 GCF_002282795.1 Thiomonas sp. 13-64-67 | reverse complement strand
CAAGACATCGGCCTACATATCAACGGCAAGACCATACGGGTCTACGAGAACGGTACACGCATCGCTCTGCCAGGTCTGTCAAGGCTGCGCGATGTCCGCATACAGGTGCAAATCCAGGCTTGCGCCGACAAAGGGCTATGCCTTCCACCGGCAACGATCGTTGCGACGACCCAATAATCTCATCGCTTCAGCGCTTTTCCGCCCGTAGAGCGGGCCCCGCTCGCGTTTTTCTTACGGAGTTGAACGATGGATGGTCGTGTTTTTCCCTTGCTCGTCGTACTTGCCTGTGCCGTGCTTCCGCCCGGCGCCTTGGCTGCGGATGCCGCCCCGGCCGCAGCGGCGAGTGCGGCGCAACCGTCGTGGACGAACGCCAGGCACGCTTTCACCGTGCAGTTGATCCAGCTCAGCCCAGACAGTGTGCGCGCCTTCTACGAGAACATGGGCTATCCATCCAAGGCCATCGATGCCATTGCCCGGGTCTGCGTGTTCGGAACCTCGATCCGGAACAACGCCAAGGTTCCTATCACCTATGACGTGGCCGCCTGGAAGGCCGTGACCCCGGATGGCAAGGGGCACCCGCTGATCACCAAAACCCAGTGGCTGCACCGCTGGCAGCCACTGGGCGTGCGTTCGGACTGGTCGGTCCTGCCGGCGCAGCAAACCCTGCAGCCCGGGGATTGGGCCCAGGGGTTCACCACCGTCGACTTGCCGCGCGGCGCGCGGTTCAAACTGATTTTTTTCTGGAGAGAGCATGGAACGCAACACCAAGCCACATTGGCCGGACCGCAATGCGCGGGGGCCACGCCTGATCAACCCTGAGCGCCGCCAGGTGCTGTCCTGGCTCGGCGGCGCCGGGCTGCTGGCCGTTGGCGCGGCGCGCGCCGCACGCGCCGCCGACCCGGCGCAGGACCACGCGCTCGCGGTGGTGGAGCCGCCACGCCCGGCGCCGGCATTCAGCTTGCAGGACATCAACGGCAAGACCCACCGCCTGGCCGATTACCGCGGCAAGGTGGTGCTGGTCAACTTCTGGGCCACCTGGTGCCCTCCGTGCCGGCAGGAAATGCCGTCCATCGAAAGGCTTTACCTGGCGATGAAGGGCCGCCCCTTCGAGGTGCTGGCGCTGGACCAGGGCGAGACCCTGAACAACGTTTTCGCCTACATGGGCCAGCTCAATCCATCACCCACCTTCCCGGTGTTGCTGGACCAGCACAGCGAGGCGGCGCATGCCTTCGGTGTGATGGGCATTCCGACGACCTATCTGGTCGACAAGAATGGCATGATCGTCCGGCAGGCCGTCGGCGGGCGGGATTACGACAGCCCTGCGATTCGGCAGGTCATCGAGGCCCTGATGCGCTGAACAGTCCCTGATCAGGCCACGGCGAACTGGCCCATCATCCCTTGCAGGCTGAGGTGCCGGACGGAGGCATCCGGCCCGCGGCGTCGAAATGGAGGCGATTTTCGCGGGCAATCGGCCCTGCTTGGCGGCGGGAGGCGCGGCGCGAAGCGGTAGAAGGCGACACTCAAGCAAGATTTTTGAGAACGCCAAGCCGCTGTTGCCGGGTGCCACCCCTGCCACTTCATGTGGAGCGCTCACTCCACCAGAATCTTGCCGACCATGCCAGCTTCCATATGCCTGGGCATCGTGCAGGCGAAGTCGACGGTCCCGGGCTTGCCAAAGCGCCAGATCAGCTCACCCTTGCTTCCAGGCGGTACGGCGACCATATTGGGCTCGGCCCCATCGGTCATATCGGGCATAGCCGCCATCATCTTTTCGTGCTCCTTGAGCTCGGCCATGCTCCCGATCGTCATCTCGTGCTTGATTTGGCCACGGTTGATCAAAACAAACCGAATCGTTTGTCCCGGCTGCACATGGATGACATCCGGCGTAAAACGCATCGAGTCGTCCATCGTGATGTCCACGTTTTTGGTGGCGGCCGTTGCTTGACCAGGATTGCCGATGGAAGATGCGTCGGCGTCCGCGTCGGCATGAACCGATGCGTGGGGGGCAGAGGCCGCATTTGCGGCAACCCCTGACATGCCCATGCCCTGCATGTTCATACCTTGCATATTCATGCCCTTCATGGCACCAGGCATTGCGGCAGCCTCAGAGGACACGCTTGCGCCACGCTTCGGCGTGGCCTCGTGTGACGGATTCTCGACTCCGGACGCATTCGCGGCGGCAAGCGCAAATACGGGCCATGCGCCAAGCAGAAGCATGGACAGTCGGATTTTCTTCATCTTCATATGGGTATCCTTTCGTCAGCCTTAAAAGTACAACAGCGAATCCGTTGAAAACCAACGGGTCAGAACCAGAAATGCAAGCCAGCGACGATGGCCGTCTGGCGTGTCTTTTCGCCCGCAATGCGCGCGTAGTCCGCGCTGCGGCCAAATTTCCCGCTCCATTCCACGCCGACATAGGGCGCGAACTGGCGCGTGAACTCGTAGCGCAGGCGCAACCCGGCGGTCGCATCGGACAGCCCACTGCCGATTTGACGCGCCGGATCATCCTTGCCATACAGGTTGGCTTCAACGCGCGGCTGCAGTACGACGCGCTGGGTGATCAGCAAGTCGTAACTCGTCGCCAGACGCAGCGCGCTGCGTCCCGCGTTGCCCAAATAGCCTGTGGCCTCGACATCGAACCAA
>NZ_NCKP01000024.1:0-23861 GCF_002282795.1 Thiomonas sp. 13-64-67 | reverse complement strand
GGAGCGCGGCGCGGTCTCTTCAGACGGGTTCAGGCCGAGTTCGGGCCACATCGCCTCGGGCGCTGCGATCAGTAAATCGGGGTGCGTGCCCGCCGCCAGTAGTGCGCAACTGGCGCAGTGCCCGCAGGCCTTGGAAGTAGACAGGACAGCAGGAAGCCGGGCCGCCTCAGGCTCGGAGGCCGCGAGCGACTGGGGCGATTCGCACAGCAGCGCGTTAGCCGTGCGCTGCAGCAGCGGCCATTTTCCATAACCCTGCGGTGCGTGGATCAGCCAGGCAGAATTCATTTTGAATCAAACTCTTGTAAAACTTTCTTCAAGTATTCTGTGATGGTCTTTTGTACCGCCTCCGGGGTTTGCGTGCCATCGATCACACGCCATTTTTCGGGCGCGCTGGCGGCCTGTTGCAGGTAGTTGGCGCGTACCCGGGCAAAAAAATCAACGCTTTCCTGCTCGAAACGGTCGCGCTGCCGCGTCTGCGCCAGACGCTGCGCGGCCACCTCGGGCGGCACATCGATCAGGATGATGCAGTCCGGGCACAGCCCCGGATGCACCCAGCGGGCCAGCGCTTCGAGCCGTTCGGTGGGAATGCCCTTGCCGCCGCCCTGATAGGCGAGCGTCGCCGCGGTGAAGCGGTCGCAGACCACGTCGGTGCCGCCCAACAAGGCCGGCTCGATGACCCGCAGCACATGCTCCTGCCGCGCCGCGAACATCAGCAGGGCTTCGGTTGCCGGGCGCATGGTCTCGTGCAGCAGCAGTTCGCGGATTTTTTCGCCGATTTCGGTGCCGCCCGGCTCGCGGGTGAGCATGACCTGGCGGTTGGCTGCGCGCAGCACATCGACCACGGTCTGCAACTGGGTCGATTTGCCGGCGCCGTCGATGCCCTCGAGAGAGACGAACAGGCCGGGACGGTAGGGATTGAGTGCGCTCATGGAGTCTTGAGGATGTAACGCGCCACAGCCGCGTTGTGCTGGGCAAGCGTGTCGGAAAACTGGCTGGCGCCGTTGCCACGAGCCACGAAATACAGCGCCTTGATCGGCGCGGGATGCAATGCCGCCTGCAGCGACGCCTCGCCCGGAAGCGCGATGGGCGTGGGCGGCAGGCCGTTGATGATGTAGGTGTTGTAGGGCGTGAGCGTTTGCAGGTCACGTTTGGTGATATTGCCGTTGTAGCGCGCGCCCATGCCGTAGATCACGGTGGGATCGCTCTGCAACGGCATGCCCGCGCGCAGACGGTTGATGAACACGGCGGCGATTTTTTCGCGATCGGATGGCTTGCCGGTTTCTTTCTCGATGATCGAAGCCAGAATGAGCGCCTGCTGCGGCGTTTTCAGCGGTAGGTCGGGCGCGCGCTGCGCCCATGCGGCGGCCAGGCGTTTTTGCATCGCCTGATAGGCGCGGCGCAACACGTCCAGCTCTGACGAGCCTCGCGCATACAGATAGGTATCGGGGAAAAACTCACCCTCGGGCGGCGTCTGCGCCGGAGCGCCGATGCGCTGCATGATCTGCTCCGGGGTGAGGTCGCCCACGTCATGCTGCAGACCGGGCGCCTTCGCCAGCGACTGCAGCATCTGCTCAAAAGTCCAGCCCTCGGGAATGGTGACCGAGAGTAGCGTCTGATCGCCGCGCGCCATGCGTTCGAGCAACACCCACGGCGTCATTCCGGTGCTGATTTCGTAGCTGCCGGCCTTGATTTCCGTACCGCGCCCGCTCAGACGGGCCAGCCAATAGAACAGGCGCGGCTGCAGGTCGGCGCCCTGCGCCCTGATCTGTTGCGCCGCCGACAGGGCGGAACTCCCGGGGCGCACCGAAAAGTCGAGCGGGCTCTCGCGCAGGGCGATGGGCTGGTTAGCCCACCAGATAAACGCCCCGGCCGCCAAGGCCAGAACGATCAAACCGAGAAGAAGGAGTTTTCGCAGAAAACGCACGTTGTGAGAGGAGGGAAGTTGCCGCCGGGGCGCGGACCGCCGCGCGCCGGTGGCGGGTAAGCTTCCTATACTAGCCTAGCCGAACCCCCATTCCAGGGGGCTTAACCATCAGCCGCTCATGCCTCTGCTCTCCTGTCCTCTCGATCAACTCTCCCTCTTGCGTGTCTCGGGGCCGCAGGGCGCCGATTTGCTTCATGCCCAGCTCAGCCAGGATTTTCAGCATTGGCCGGACGAGCAGGCGCGGCTGGCTGCGCTGCTCAACCCGCAGGGGCGGATGCTGGCCGACTTCATCGCGGTGCGCCTGGCGCCCGAGCAGATCGGTTTGCTGCTCGACGCCTCGATTGCCGCCGCCGCACTGCAACGCCTGCGCATGTTTGTGCTGCGCCTGAAATGCACCCTCGACGACGCCAGCGCGCAGTGGGCACGATACGGACTGTTGGGCGATACCGCCGACGACTACCCGGCCTTGCTCGCTCCCCCCACCCAACCCTGGGGCGTGCGGCGGCTGGAAAGCGGCGCGCTTTTGCTGCGCCTGCCGCAAGCGGGCTCAGCGGTGCGCTGCGTGCTGCTGACCGAGCGGGATCAAGCTGCGCAGGCTGCACTGCGGGCAGAGCTTGCCGTATTGCCCGCGCTGTCGCCGTCTGAGTGGGCGCTGCAGGACATTCGCGCGGGGCTGCCGCACCTCACCGCCGCGACGCAGCAGTTATTTGTGCCGCAAATGCTCAACTTTGAATTGATCGGCGGGGTGAATTTCAAAAAGGGCTGCTATCCGGGGCAGGAAGTGGTGGCGCGCAGCCAGTACCGCGGCACCCTCAAGCGGCGCATGTACGCGGTGAGCGGCCCGGCCGCCATGCAGCCGGGGCAGGAATTGGTGCACGCGGCCGATCCCGGCCAGCCCTGTGGCGTGGTGGTGAATGCCGCGGCCGATGCCGCTGGCGTGTGGTGGGCGCTGGCCGAGCTGAAAATCGCCCTCGCCGAACAGCCGGGCCTGCATCTGGGCAGCGCCGAAGGCCCCGAACTGAAGCTGGGCGCCCTGCCCTACGCGCTCACCGCGCCAGATTGAGCCTGCGCCTTCCGTAGCGCGAGCGCGGCGGCTTCCACCGCCTGCACCGCCTCGGGCAAGGCCCGGCTCATTTTGATGAAATTGTGAGTGACACCCGGCCATTGCGTCAGCTCGACCTTCACCCCGGCGCGGCGCAACAACGCGCCGTAGGCCAGGCCCTCATCGCGTAGTGGATCGCAGCCGGCAACCGCGATCCACGCCGCAGCTACGCCCTGATGCTGAGCCGCCAGTTGCGGGGCAAAACGCCAGTCGGCGCCATCACGCGGGTCGCGCAGATAATGGTCGAAAAACCAGTCGATCTGTTCTCGGTCGAGCAAAAAGCCGTGCCCATAGCGCCGTTGCGACAGCGTTTCATGCCCGCAACCCATGCCGGGATAAAACAGCAGTTGCAAGGCCAGCGGCAGCGCGGCGTCGCGTGCCGCCAGGGCGCAGGCTGCAGCCAGCGTGCCCCCGGCGCTGTCTCCGCCGACGGCGAGGCAGTGCGTGTCCACGCCGAGCATCTCGCCGTGGGTGTGCAGCCACTGCAGCGCATCCCAGCTGTCGTTGAATGCGGTGGGAAAGCGGTGTTCCGGGGCGAGTCGGTAATTGAGCGACAGCACCATCCAGCCCGAGCGCAGGGCGAGTTGGCGGCACAGCGCATCGTGCGTGGCCGCACTGCCGATGACAAAGCCGCCGCCGTGCAAGTAGAGCAAGGCGGGTTGCGGCGCCTGCCAGTCAGCCAGCCGGGGGGCGTAGCGGCGCAGCGTGAGGCGCTCGCCATCGCGGCTCGGGCAATCGAGCGTGTCGCATAGCGGTAGGTCGGCCGGGGGAAAGTCGAGCACTTCGGCCATGCGCGCATAGGCCGCGCGGGCGGCTGCCGGGGTGAGTTGCTCAAACGCAGGCTGCCCCGCACGAGCAATGCGCTGCAGCAGCTCGCGCATGCGCGGCGTGAGGTCGGCCTCGGGCGGGCCTTGGGGCTTCAGGTCGTCCATGCCCACAGCGGCAGGTCGTGTTGCTGCGCCAGCGCGGTGAGCTGCGCGGCGGTGTGCGATTTGCACCAGCGGGCGATGGCGCGGTGCGTCGCCCCTTGCGCCGCGAGCGCCAGCGCCTGCTTGAAATGGGGTTCCAACGCCGCAATCGCCACCAGCCCGTCGGCACAGGCGTAGACGCCATATTCGGGCAAGGCGCCCCCGAGCAGTTGCCCCGGCGCGGTCATGCCCAGCGCGCGGGGCACTGCGGCAAAACCGGCCGCGTCGGACAGCGCAATGTCCAGCATCGCCCCCCTGCCCTGCGCGCGTTGGTGCAGCAGCGCGCCCAGGGCGGCCTCGCTCACCAGCAGCGCGCCCGTCATGTCGGCCAGCAGCGTGGCGGGCAGCTGCGCGGCATCGATCAGCCCGGCCTCGGCCTGGAAGGTGAGATCATGCCCCGGCAGCTGCCCCTGCGCCCCCGGATAACCGAAGACGAACACGGCGCTGAGGTGGGGATGGCGCGCGGCCAGACTGCGCCGGTCCAGCCCCAGCCGCTTGAGTGCTGCGGGGCGGAACGCTGTGAGCAGCAGATCGCTTTGTTGCAGCTGTTCGTGCAGCGCGGCCTGGCCTTCGGCGGTTTTCAGATCGAGCTTGCGCACCGGCACCGCCTTGTGCATGGCGCGGTAGAGCGCGGGCGACATCTGCGCCATCGGGTCGCCACCGGGCGGCTCGATTTTCAGCACCTTGGCGCCCAGCGCGCACAGGCGGGCAGCGGCGGCCGGGCCCGGCAGGTTGAGCGCCAGAGTGACGATGCGTACGCCGCTCAGCGGCTTGTAATTTCGGGGATGACGGGGGTAGAGACGCGCGGTATCCGGCATGGGTTGCAAGGGGGGCTCAATCGAGATGACTGTCGAGCATACGCTGCAATTCCCGCCGGTCGAGTTTGCTCGGTCGCCCCTGACGCACCGCTTCCGGCTCCGGGCTCAAGCGCCGCAACTCGGCCTGCCTTTCGCGCTGCAGGCGGCTGGCCTCGGTCTCGCGGTACAGGGCTTGCGCCAGCGGTGCGGACTGCCGCTGCAAGCCGACCTGCAGCACCTCCACTTCCCGGCGCTCTCGCTCCTGCTGAATCACCAGCACATCGCCGATGCGCACCTCTTTGGCCGGTTTCGCCGGAGCGCCGTTCACCCACACGCGGCCCAGTTCACATAGGGAAGCCGCGAGCGCGCGCGTCTTGCACCAGCGCGCCGCCCAAAGCCATTTGTCGAGACGCTGCGATGCGACGGCTGCCGACGTGGCGGGTGTGGAACGTGCCTTGGCGCTCATGTCATCGCTTGCGCGGCGATGTCGAGCGCGCGCAGCCGCAGCGGTGCATCAAACACATCGCAGACCAGCATGAATTCGTCCGCTTGCGTAGACTCGGCCAGCGCGGCAAAGCCCTGCCGTACCGTCTCGGGGCTGCCGATGACGGCGGCAGCGAGAAAGTCTTGAATCGCGGCGCGCTCCTGCGGGTGAAGCTGTTCTAGATAGTGCGCCACCGGCGGCGGCAGTCGGCCGCGCTGCCCGGTGAGAATGCCCAGCACGCGCTGATAGGTGCTGCTGGCGAGAAATTGCGCCTCTTCGTCGGTGGGCGCGGCGATCAGGGGCACGCCGATGATGACGTAGGGCCGCGCCAGCGCGGGCGAAGGCCGGAACTCTTGTCGATACAACTCCAGCGCCTGATGCAGCAAGCGCGGCGCGAAGTGCGAGGCGAAGGCATAAGGCAACCCCCGCTGCGCCGCCAGCCGCGCAGAAAACAGGCTGGAGCCCAGCAGCCAGATGGGCACCTGCGTTCCCGCACCGGGCATGGCGACCAGACGCTGACCGGGCTCGGCCGGGGCGAGCAGATGCTGCAGCTCGGCCACATCGCGCGGAAAGTCTTCTTCGCGCTCGATGCGGTCGCGACGCAGGGCGCGCATGGTCAGCGGATCGGTGCCCGGCGCGCGTCCAAGACCCAGGTCGATGCGCCCCGGATACAGCTCGGCGAGGGTGCCAAAGGCTTCGGCCACGACCAGCGGCGCGTGATTGGGCAGCATGACGCCCCCCGACCCCACGCGGATGCGTTGCGTGCCGCCGGCCACATAGCCCACCAGCACCGCCGTGGCCGAACTGGCCACGCCAGCCAGATTGTGATGTTCGGCCAACCAGTACCGTTTGAATCCCAGTGCTTCGGCATGTTGCGCGGTGCGCAGGGCGATCTGCAGCGCCTCGGCTACCGTGCCGTTTTCGCGCACGGCGACCAGATCGAGCAGAGATAAAGCGATGTTTTTCAGAGCGTGCATGAACACATTCTGCGGCGGATGCGCGCGTCTTGCAGACCGGGGCTTATGACGCCGAGGCTGTGACATCTGCCCTGCCACCACCACGATCTCGATGCGTCACTCCGGCGGGTGCGCTATCGGTCAGTCGGCAAATACAGACTTTCCTTGATCTCTTCCATCACCACATAGCTATGCGACTCAGCCGAGACCGGCAGGCGCTTGAGAATGTCGCCCAGCAGATGGCGGTATTCCTTCATGCCGCGCAGGCGGAACTTCACCAGATAGTCGAAGCTGCCCGAAACGAGGTGACATTCCAGCACGTCGGGCATGTGCAGCAACTCCTGGCGCACGCGGTCGAACACATCGCCCGACTTGGACGCCAGCTTGATTTCCACGAAAACCAGCAGGGTCTTGCCCAGCGCCTCCGGGTTGATGCGGGCGTTGTAGCCGGTGATCACCCCGGCACGCTCCATGCGTTTGACCCGCTCGGTACACGGCGAGGCCGACAGCCCGACTTCGCTGGCCAGATCGGTCATGGCGATGCGGCCGTTGCGCTGCAGGAGATCCAGAATGCGGCGGTCGATGCGATCGAGTTCGTACATGGCGGCTGGCGCACCCAAAGAGGAAGTAGTTTCAGTGATTTTCACTGTGAAGCACCCTAAAAACAAGGAAGTTTTTTGCAGGTGACCGACTAAATTTCGCCCATCTAGTTATTAAACAGGTGTTTGCCATGAAAGTCATTGTTCTCGGCGCCGGCGTGATCGGAACCACCACGGCGTACTACCTCGCCAAGGCCGGCGCGGAAGTGACGGTGATCGACCGCCAAAACGCCTGCGCGATGGAAACCAGCTTCGCCAATGCCGGCCAGGTATCGCCGGGCTACTCCACGCCCTGGGCCGCGCCCGGTATTCCGCTCAAGGCGGTGAAGTGGATGTTTCAGCGCCATGCGCCGCTGGCGATTCGCCCAGACGGCACGCTGTGGCAATTGCGCTGGATGGCGCAAATGTTGCGCAACTGCAGCGCCGAACGCTATGCGGTGAATAAAGAGCGCATGATGCGTCTGGCCGAGTACAGTCGCGCCAGCCTGCAAGCGCTGCGCACGGAAACCGGCATCGCCTACGAGCAGCGCACCGGCGGCACGCTGCAGGTGTTTCGCAGCCAGGCGCAGCTCGATGCGGTGCAGCGCGACGTGACCGTGCTCGAAGAATGCGGCGTGCCCTACGAACTGCTCGACCGCGACCAGCTCGCCCAGGTCGAGCCCGGTCTGGCGCACGCCCGCGACCGGCTTGTCGGCGGCCTGCGCCTGCCGCACGACGAAACCGGGGATTGCCAGATATTCACCACTCGTCTGGGCGAGATGGCCCGCGAACTGGGCGTGAAATTCGAGTTCGGCCAGACCCTCCGCGGACTGTCGAGCGATGGTCAGCGCATCACTGGCGTGCAGGTGGGAGACGCCGTCCTCACCGCGGATCGCTATGTGCTGGCGCTGGGCAGTTACACCCGCGACTTTCTGGCGCCGCTGGGCCTCGATCTGCCGGTCTATCCGGTCAAGGGTTACTCGCTCACCGTGCCGTTGACCGACGAATCGCTCGCGCCGCGGTCCACCGTGCTGGACGAAACCTACAAAATCGCCCTCACCCGCTTCGATCAACGCATCCGCGTGGGCGGCATGGCGGAGCTGGGCGGATTCGATCTGCGGCTCAACCCGCGTCGGCGCGAAACACTGGAAATGGTCACCCGCGACCTGTTCCCCGGTGGCGACCTCGCCGCTGCCACCTTCTGGACCGGCCTGCGCCCGATGACGCCCGACAGCACGCCCATCGTCGGCGCCACGCGCTATCCCAACCTCTACCTCAACACCGGCCACGGCACCCTGGGGTGGACCATGGCCTGCGGCTCAGGGCGGGTCGTGAGTGATCTGGTGCTCAACCGCAAGCCGGAGATCAGCATCGCCGGGCTGGGTATCGAGCGCTACGACCGCCCGGCCACGCCGCCCAAAGTGCTGCATTCCAGCCACGCCTGAGCAAACTGCGGCCGCAACGGCCTGCGCCTAGGAACGCCCTAAGCCTGGGTCTGCGCAGCGGCCAGCGGTGCGAACAGCGCCTTGAGATCGGCTTCGCTCAGGGTTTCCTTCGCCAGCAGTTGCCGCGCGCCCTCCTCCAGCACGGCGCGTTCGCGCTGCAGAATGTCTTGCGCACGGTTGAAGGCGTCATTCACCAGATCGCGCACAGCGCAATCGATTTCCCGCGCGGTCTGTTCGCTGTATTCATGCTGCGGCGGAAGGCCCGGCATGCCCGGCACGGATTGCTGGGTTTCTTCCAGACTGACGCCGCCGAGCTTTTCGGCCATGCCGTAGCGCGTCACCATGCTGCGGGCGATGTCGGTGACTTTCGCCAGATCGTCCGCCGCGCCGGTTGACCAATGGCCGTACACCAGATGCTCGGCGGCCCGCCCGCCCATGAGCACGGTCATCTTGTTTTTCAACTCTTCCCGGGTCATCAGATAGCGGTCTTCGGTGGGCCGCTGAATGGTGTAGCCCAGCGAACCGATGCCGCGCGGAATGATGGACACCTTGTGCACCGCATCGCTGCCCGGCAGGCTCATGGCCACCAGCGTATGCCCCATTTCGTGGTGCGCCACGATGTCGCGCTCTTTCGGGTTGAGCAGGCGGTTGCGCTTTTCCAGCCCGGCGACGATGCGCTCAACCGCGCGGGTGAAGTGCGACAAGGTGACGGTGCGCGCGTTTTCCCGCGTGGCGAGCAAGGCCGCCTCGTTCACCAGATTGGCCAGATCGGCGCCGGAGAACCCGGGCGTGAGCGCTGCCACCTGCTCCAGATCGACGCTGGGATCGAGCCTGATCTTGACCGCATGCACCTTGAGAATCTGCACCCGCCCTACCTTGTCGGGCCGCTCCACCAGCACCTGTCGGTCAAACCGCCCGGCGCGCAGCAGGGCGGGATCGAGAATCTCCGGCCGGTTGGTGGCCGCGAGAATCACAATGGACGAAGTGGAATCGAAGCCGTCGAGTTCGACCAGCAACTGATTAAGCGTCTGCTCTTTTTCATCGTGCCCGCCGCCAAACGGCGCGGCGCTGCGAGCGCGGCCCAGCGCGTCGAGCTCGTCGATGAAAATGATGGCGGGCGATTTTTCCCGTGCCTGCTCGAACAGGTCGCGCACTCGCGCCGCGCCCACGCCGACGAACATTTCCACAAATTCCGAGCCGCTGATGGAGAAAAACGGCACCCCGGCCTCCCCGGCCACGGCGCGCGCCAGCAGCGTCTTGCCCACACCGGGCGGCCCCACCAGCAGCACGCCCTTGGGCGCACGGGCGCCGAGGCGGCTGTGCTCGCCGGGGTTCTTGAGAAAATCGACCACTTCTTCCAGTTCGGCCTTGGCTTCGTCCACCCCGGCGACGTCGGCAAAAGTCACCCCGGTGCGGTTTTCCATGTAGACCTTCGCCCGGCTCTTGCCTATAGACATGAAGCCCCCCATGCCCATGCCCCCGGCCTTGTCGGCAAACTTGCGCACCAGAAAAAACCATAGCCCGACGAAGATCAGCGCGGGCAACACCCACGACAGAATGTCGGAGAGCCAGGTGTCGGTGTATTGCTGCGAATACGTCACCCCGTACTTCTGCAACTCACTGGCGAGCTGCGGCTCCACGCGCACCGCGACCACCAGGCTCTTGCCATTGGCATCGGGCGATTTCAGCGTGCCGGTGATGGTCTGGCCGCCGATCACCACGTCCTTGATCCGGCCGTCTTTGAGATAAGTCTGGAACTCGCTGTACGGCACCGTCTGCACATTGCTGTAAGACGACCACAGACTTTGCACCATGAACATCAAGGCAATGGCCAGCAGCCAATAGCCCAGATGCACCTGCGTCTTGGGATTGATCTTGGGCCGGTTTTTCCCGCCACTGGACGGCGGCGGGTTCTGTTCGTCTGTCATGGAGCTCTCCTCGCGCATGTTGCGACAAGCATAGCCTGTTGAGAGGGGCGCGCACGCTGGCGGTCTCGATCTTCAGGTTCTATTTTTATGAAAGACAAAATGTAATAAAAACGACAAAGTGCGACTCTTTTTTGCACTGGAACGAAACGCTATATAAAAATCTATTTTATTTCATTCGAATATTGCAAAATACTCTCCACGTCTGTGAAATTTCCCCTGTATATTCAATATGTTAGAAATTTAATATGTTCGATAGAATATATCGGTGCTTCGCTGATTGTTCATCAAAATAATTCCTTTGATCAACAGGTTTAATTCATTATTCAGGCCTTGCTCGATTGGTTATAAATCACAACATGACGCGACGAAATGCGACGCGTCTGTCCATAACACCGAGGAGGAATGGCATGAAACAGACCGACTACAACCCTGACACGCAGGCGCGGCGGCATTTTTTGCAAACTGCCGCTGCCGGGCTGGGCGCTTTGACGCTCGTCCGCACCAGCCTGGCCGCGGAGATGACCAAACTGCCGCTTCCAGGCGGCCCCGATGAGCGCCAGCTCACGACGGCATTCCCTGGCAAAGGCGAGATGATTCTGCAGCGCACCCGCCCGCCGCTGCTGGAAACGCCCTGGTCAGTGTTCGACAAGGGGGTCTTCACGCCGGTCAATCAGTTCTATGTGCGCTGGCATTGGGCGGACATTCCCACGACCATGAACCCGCACACCCACAAGGTGCGGATCAGCGGCCATGTGGACAAGGTGCTGGAGTTCACCGTGTTCGACCTGATGAAGCATTTCAAGCATGTCGAACTGGCCGCGGTCAATCAGTGCTCGGGCAATTCCCGTGGCTATTTCCAGCCCCGCGTGCCCGGTGGCGAATGGAGCAATGGCGCGATGGGCAATGCGCGTTGGGTCGGCGTGCGGCTCAAGGACGTGCTTGATGCCGCGGGCGTCAAGGCCGGTGCGGTGCAGGTGCAGTTCGAGGGTTCCGAGCGTCCGGTCGTGGCGACGGCGCCGAATCTGAAAAAGTCGCTGTCTGTGGATCACGCGCGGGATGGCGACGTGATGATCGCCTGGGAGATGAACGGCCAGGCGCTGCCGCTGCTCAACGGCTTCCCCTTCCGTCTCGTGGTGCCGGGCTGGTATGCGACCTACTGGACCAAGATGCTGCAGCACGTGCGCGTGCTCAACGAGGAAGACACCAATTTCTGGATGAAGCCGGCCTACACCATTCCCGACAACTGGCCGCAGGCCAATATGACTCCGGGGGAGCAGGGTGTGAAGTTCGTGCCCATCAACCGCATGGTGCCGCGATCCTTCATCACCAATCTGAAGGACGGCGCGTCAGTCGGTGCCGGTCGTCCGGAACTGGTGCGCGGTATCGCTTTCGGGGGCGATACCGGCGTCAAGGCGGTCGACGTCTCGATCGACGGCGGCAAGACCTGGACGGCGACCGAACTCGGACGTGACTACGGCAAGTTCAGCTTCCGCCAATGGAACGCGCATCTCAAGTTTGCCAAGGGCGACCAGACCGTGATGGTTCGCTGCACCAATACGGGCGGCCTGCAGCAGCCCATGACACCCAACTGGAACCCCGGAGGCTTCATGCGCAACGTCGTCGAGTCCACCCGGCTGATCGCCGTTTGAAAGGGAGAACACACATGATTAAGAGCACGACCGGCGCCACGCTGCGCGCCCTGGGCGCCGCACTGATTGTCGGCGCATGCGCCGCAGCACCCGCGCATGCACTCACCCTCAAGACCCAGACCATTGCGCTGCCCAGCAGCACCCGCGTATTTCCGGGTGATGGTCCTGGTGCCAAGGCCGCCAATACCTATTGCCTGATGTGCCACTCGGTGGGCATGGTGATGAATCAACCCGATCTGCCCAAAGCCGCCTGGTTGGTCGAGGTCAACAAAATGAAAAATGCGTTCAAGGCGCCGATTCCCGAGGATCAGGTGCCGGTGATCGCCGACTATCTCGATAGCATCAAAGGCAAGAAATAGAGCATGTGCGCAGCGGGCTCAGGTCAACGGGCCCGCCGCACGCAGATCACTGAATTTCAATGCATTTCGTCGCGGATGTAGAGATCGCCCTTCAGGCTGGCGATATAGGCCGCGATGTCTTCCAGGTCTTGCGTGTTGTACTGCGCCACCATGCCGCTCATGATGGCGTTGTTGCGGCCATACAGCGGGGTCTGGTGCTTGGCCTGGTATTGCTGCAGGGCGTGGAACAGATAGCTTTGGTATTGCCCGGCCAGCTTGGGGTAGTTAGGGGCGATGGGCTTGTCGAGACCGGCCCCATGGCAGGCAATGCAGCCGCCTTTGTTCACCAGTTCTTCCCCCTTTTTGAGGTCGGCGGCATGGGCCGCGCCAGCAAAAGCCAGGGCTGTGGTTGCCGCAGCCAGGGATGCAGTCAGTCGTTTCATGTGTGTACTCCTCACTTGACGCTTTGATTTTTGGGAACGGCGTAATACGCCGACAGGTTGGCGATCTGCTGCGGAGTCAGGATGTCGGCCACGGCTTTCATCGTCGGGTTGCGGCGCGCACCGCTGCGGTAATCCTCCAGGCACTGCGCGATGTAGGCGGCGCTTTGCCCGTTGAGTTTGGGCGCGCGGTACACCTCGGGGAAATCGGTTTTGAAGCCGCCGTGTGCAGCGTTATGGCAGCCTTCGCACATGGAGGATTCATACTTGCCTGCGGCGGCGTTGCCCGCAGGCGTTTGCGCCTGCGCGCTGGCGGCAAGAAATAAAGTCATCAAAATCAGACCAATTGAATGATGTTTCATGAGTAGTCCTGAATGGGTGTGCATGAGGGACAGTGTGGAGTTGCGCTGCGGCAACTCCTGTGACAAAGATGCGCGCATGAACGGCGCGCGTAACACCGCTCCCGCGCGACTGCGGGCAGTGCGTGCAGGGTGGGTGCGGCGCGGGGATCGGGTTGCAGCCAGCGAAAGGGCTGCGTTACTCTGGGCTGCGTTACTCTGCGGTGAGCTTTGCCATGACGGCCAATGGCTCGGGCGACTGGATTCTGACCTTGAGATCCTGGGGCCAGCTCTGAGTCCAGAGTTCGGGCGGGCAGAGTCTGAAAAATCCGTCGATCTCGGCAGTGAGGAACCCCCTGCCACTGCGCAAAACCGCGATGCGGTAGCGATCCGCCGCGGGATTGACCCGGCAGACGGCGTAGACCACGCGGCAGATTTTGCTGTCGTCGCACAAGCGCAGGCTTTGGTAGATCGTCAGCGAGCGATACAACGCGTAGGCGGCGCCCAGGAGCAGCGCGATGATCCCAAGATCTTTGACGATCGCCAGCAGGCTGCCGACGCCCAGCGCAGCGGGCGTGCTGCGCATGTGCGACTGACCCAGCGCAATCAGGCTGCGGGCGATGAAATAGGCAAGAACCGCGTAGGAGGCGGCGATGCAAAGTTTCATCTTGCGGCAGGCGCTGCGTACAGACGCAAGGGACGGCGGCTGGCCTGAGGCAATATTGATGGTCGGAATCGCGGGCATGTGCGGGTCTCCACGGGGAATACCGGGGAGAGCATAGACAGCTCGGCCGCATGTGCCGATCGGGAATTGCCCGATAGCGGCGATGGGCTGCAGCACTGGGGCGCATCAGCTTGGCTCCTCCTCGCCCGGCATGATGAGCAGCCAGGCCGCGCGCAGTTGCAGCGGCAATCCGGCAATGAACATCACCAGCCCGGCGTAGTGTTGGTCGTCCAGCGGACTGAGATTCCACAGGCACAGCACGTCGAGGTAAGGGGTGTAGAGCACATGGCCGCTCCACACCCAGACTGCGGCGATGATCATCATCGGCAGACTGCCCAGCCAGCCGTAGATGCCGGCAATCCAGCGATGGGCAATGCTGGTGCAACCCGGCAGCAACTGCGCCCAGAACATCACCCCGGAGAGCAGCAGAAACAGGCCGATCGGGCCGGAAAAGAAGGCGTTGGCGAGCGCGGTGTTGAACACGCCGGGCAGATTCACTCCCAGGGTCAGAACGATGAACACCGCCGCTGCGACCCAGGCGTCGAGCACCCAGAGGCTCCACCAACTCTGCCTTGGCGCGCGCCATTGCGCGCGTACCTGCGGAGGAAATCCGATCAGAAGCAGCGGCGACACGATCTGGCCCAGGGTCATCAAGGCGATGGTGTAGCCCGTCATCGAGGCCAGCGGGTTGTTCAATCCCCAGGTGCAAAGCAGCGTCAGCGCGCAGCCGACCGCAAAGACCATCACCCGCCACCATGACCAGCGCCCGCGCCAAGCGGCCAGGCTGTAGCCCGTCAGCGCCAGGCCGGCCAATACGAACCATCCCGCCCATGCCGCGAGCGGCCACGTGCTTGTCATCCGCGCTCCAGGACGGTGCGCAAGTCGTCTGCAAGCCAGGAGGGATCCGTGAGTTGTCCGTAGCCATATCGCGCGACCAATCGCCCGTCTGGTCCAACCAGGGTGACCGCCGCGGTGTGATCGATCCAGTAGGCGCCGTCCGCCGTATCGACGCGCCGCCAGGTAATGCCCCATTGCCGCGCAGAGACGCGCACCGCAGGCATAGCAGCCCGCAAGCCGATGGTGTCCGGCAGGAAGGCATCGAGATAGGCGCGCAGCACCGGCGCCGTGTCGCGCGCTGGATCGAGGGTGACGAACACCACGCGCACCTGTTTGCGCAGCGGTCCGAGTCGTTCCAGGCTTTGCGCCAATGCGGCCAGGGTGAGCGGGCAGACATCGGGACAGTGCGTGTAGCCGAAAAACACCAGCACCGCCCGGCCGCGTTCACGCGTCCAGGAGAACGCCCTGCCCTGGGTGTCCGTGAATCCAGACAGCGAAGGCGCCGGGACGGGTTTGAGCGGAGATCCATGGAGAGCCGCGGAGTGTTGTTGGAAATGTGACCAGGCCCAGACCGCAGCCAACAGCAGGGCGGAGATCAGCGCCGCCCGCCGCGCCGAATCCTTCCAGCCGCCTCGCTGCGGTTGCAGCGGGGTGGCTGGGGATGCAATGCCGACACCCTTCATCCGATCACCAGAGCACGAAGCCCGGCGCGTGGATCGGATGGGTGAGCATGGGCCAGAACACGGGGATATAGACCGCCAGAGTGATGACAAAGGTGATCAGCGTCCAAAGGCCGAGCGGTTCGGCGACGCGCGCCAGTAAGGAACCCTCGCTGCTGGTGATGTACTCGGTGAACGGAATCTCGACCATCGCCTTGGAATCTTTCTGGCCGAACAAGGTGCCGAAGAACACGATGTAGTAGAGAACCGCACCGAGGGCCGCAATGACGCCGCCTATGCCCACGATGATGAGCGCCGGATGCACTGCGCCATAAAGTTGCATGTATTGATCATGCGGCAAGGACGAGACCCAGGCGCGTCGCGGCACGCCGTCCATGCCGGCCCAGTGTCCGGCGAAGCCCCAGGTCATCAGGCCGAGGAACCACAGCCACACGCTCCAGAGGGCAAGTTTCGAGCTGTAGAGTTTGCGGCCGGTCAGGTGCGGCAGCAGCCAGAAACTCACGCCCATGAAGACAAGGGTGGTCATGGTGCCCACGGTGAGGTGAAAGTGCGCCGGAATCCACAGGGTGTTGTGCACCACGTTGTCGAGCTGCCAACTGGCGTTGACGATGCCCCCTGCTCCGCCGAAGATGAAACTCACCAGCGCCAGAACCTGCGCCGCCACCGAGGGATCTTTCCAGGGCAAGGCCGTCCACCAGCCCATCAGCCCTTTGCCGCCGCGACGACGACCGCCGTATTCCAGGCTGAGCGCGATAGTGAAGGCGGTGATCAGGCTGGGAATCGCAACCGACAGCGTCAGCGCCGTCACGATCCCTTTGATCACCGGGGAGATGCCCGGATCGGTGTACTGATGGTGGGTGCCCACCGGCAAGGAAAACACGAACAGCAGCAAAAAGGCCAGACGAGCCAGCGGGTCCGAAATCAGTTTCCCTCCTGCCTGCCGTGGCAGCAACGCATAGATGGAGACGTAGCCCGGCATCAGCCAGAAATACACGATGGGGTGGCCGGTCCACCAGAACAAGGTGCGGGCCAGCAACGGATCGATGGTCTGCGTCATCCCGAGCGCCCAGGGATCGAGCAGGAATACCGCCTCGGTGCCCGCGCCGAGCGCGGCGAGCAGCCACATCAACAGCGTGGTGGCGCTCATATAGGTGACCAGCGGCGTGAGCTGACCGGGGTTGGCGCGCTTCCAGCGGGCCCGCATCTCCAGCACGACGAACAGCGGGAGAATGCTCGCCACCACGACTAGCGTGATGCCCAGGTAAAACCAGGCACTGCCCTTGAGCGGCGCGTACATGGTGTAGAGCACGCTCGACGAGTTGTCGAACATGCCGTAAGCCGCCATCAACGTGCCGATGAGCATCAGCGCGTAAGTAAACCAGGCCAGCCCCATATTGGGCTTGAGTTTGAGTTCACGCGCCGGCAGGTACATCAGCCAGCCGGAAATGGTGAAAAAGGTGAACACATAGGCGTTGAGCACGCCGTGCATGGTCAGCCCTTGGTAGTACGACTTGAGGAACGGCTGGAGATAAGGATAGAGATTGATTCCGGCATAGTTGCTGCTCTGGAGCACGCCAATGGCGATGCCCACGGCGAGTGCCAGAAAACCCGTGACCCAGAAGGCCAGCAGCATGGTTTTTTCACCGGCAATCTCACCGGCAGTCGGCGTCGCCAGAATGCGCGGGGCGTTGTTGCTCAGGGTTGCGCTCATGATTGTTTTGCTCCGGTGATGATGATCCTGCCGATCATGGCCTGATGGCCGGCGCCGCAATACTCATTGCAGATGATGTAGAACGTGCCAGGTTTGTTGAAGGTATAGCTGACATGTCCCACCACGCCGGGAATGGCGGTGAGGTTGATGCTCGTGCCCTGCACTTCGAAGCCATGGATCACATCGCCGCTGGTAACGTTGAACGTGACGTGAGCGCCCACCGGGAGGGTCAGCGGCGTGGCGGTGCCCGGCGTCCAACTCCAGGCGCGGCCGACTTCATAGACCTCATAGCTGTTCGGCCCGGTTTGCTTCACGCCGGAACCCTGGTAGTTGGCCGTTTCGGCCGGTGTGTTGGGGTTGGAGTAGAACTGCGAGGTCTTGGCCACCAGGCCGTAGTCGTGCACCACGAACCACACCGCCACGATGAACAGCACGGCGATCAGGGACAGGGCGATGAAAATCCAGATGCGCTCATGCCGCAGCGCGACATGATGGAACCGATCTTCAAAGGCGTCGGGAGTTGAAGTTGACATGACGTGCCTCAGGCATGGATGGAGAAATAGGCCGCAACCATCGCCCACAGACCGACGACGACGATGAAGAGCGCGGCTACGATGACCCATGCCCCCATTGGCCGGGCGTATTGCATGTCAGGCAGCGGCATGTCCGATTGCGCATGCGTTCGACCCGCAGGGTCTGTAACCGGCAGCGGCAGGTAAGGCATCTCGTCAGGCATTGGTTTTTCTCCTCAGAGTGATGCGACAGAATGTCGCACATGTATGGTTGGCAGAATAAGCAGAAACTTATGCAGCCGCTTGCGATGGATCAAGCTGCGCAGATAGGTCGTGTATCTTTTGTCACTGCATGTAAAAATCGCGCGGGTAAACCCTGATATTGCCGTCAACGCGAACACAGGCGGCTGCTCAGAGTTGCCGCTATGCGCTGCGCAATGGTCATCAGGTGCGCGCGTGCCGCAGGTGAGACCTCTTCCTGCAGCGTCTGGTCGAACAGATCCAGCCAGCGGGCGAAGTGCGCAGGGTGCAGAGGCAAGGGGCGATGCGCCTGCAAGGCATTGCGGTGATAGCGTCCAGCAAGCAGGCCGACCGAGGCCCAGAAATCCACCATCCGGGCGTAATGCGTCTCCCAGTCGGTCACATGCGCCTCAAACATCGGACCGAGATCTGGATCAAGCCGGGCATGTGCATAAAACCGACGCACCAAGCGATCGAGGACGCGTTCGTCGAGCCCCGTCTGTGTGCGGAGCTGTTCGGCCAGAACGCTGCGGCGATCCTCAGGCGCAATCTCGGCTGGCGTTGCGTCCAGCACTTGCCTGAACAAGCTTTGCTGGCTTTCTGGCGTTGTGATTCGACTCGCGGTAGGATGCGTCATGACAACCCTTATGTGGACTATTTAATTCCACTATAGCTTCACACGACTAGACAGGCAAGCCACGAATTGAAACTGACCCAGTTCACAGACTTTGGACTGCGCGCCTTGATGGTGCTGGCAGAAAACCCAGATCAATCATTAAATAGCAAAGAATTAGCGAGGATTCTTGATATCTCGCGTGAGCATCTTGTCAAGGTGCTCCAGCGTCTTGCTGCCGGTGGCTACGTGCAGAATCAACGCGGCGCCAATGGTGGCGTTCGTCTTGATAAAGACGCTTCCGAAATACTTCTTGGGAATGTCGTGCGCTGGCTGGAAGACGGCCAGGGCCTGGTGGAATGCCTTCGCCCCGACGGCGGCCATTGCAATCTCACTCCGTTGTGCCTGCTGCGGCCCTTGCTGAGCGACGCCGCAGAGGCGTTTTACGCGCGACTCAATACCTCGACTCTGGCGGATTGCCTGCACCCGCCGCTGCAGCACTTCATCACCCTGCAGACGAGAAAAACCGAGATGATCCATCTCAAACCGGACTGACCCGCCATGTTGACCGATGCTCTGCTGCTTTACCTTCATCTCTCCGCCATGCTGGGGCTGGCCGTTTTTCTCACCGCCAAGACCAGCCTGACCCGGGTGGGCGCCGTCGATGCCCAGGTGCTGGCTCGCCTTCGCAGGCTGGATGTGTGGGTCTGGGGCAGCTTTGCCGCGGTGCTGGCCAGCGGGCTGGCGCTGGTGTTCTGGGGCATCAAAGGCCCGCAGTGGCTGCTGCACAACCCCTTGTTGTGGGCCAAGGTGGTGTTGCTGGCGCTGATGGCGGTGATGTCCTGGCCGTCCACGCAGCGACTGGGGCGCTGGGGCCTTCAGGCTCGGGCAATGGCAGCGTGGCAGCCCGCCGTAGAAGAAGTGAAAAAAGAGCGCCGCTGGCTGATGGCGCAATCGCATGTGATGGTCATCATCCCCTTGCTGGCGACGCTGATGAGCCACGGTTTCGGCTGAATCGCTGCGCGGGCGCCTCAAAGTCCCTCTTCTGCTTCTCGGCGTGCGCGAATGTCCCGTCGCAGACGCTCGACTCGGCGCTCGATGGCGTCGCGATCCTGCAGATATTGCTGCAGCGGCACGAGCACGCACAACTCGCGCTGCAGAGTGCCGAACTGGCGGCTCTGGCCGTAGCCTTCAATGCAGAAAAAGTAGCGCAGCGCGTCTTCTTCATCCTTCGCTTGCGGAATGAAGAACCAGTGATCGCTGTCGCCGTAATGCAGCAGGTAGTCGATGGAGGCGTCGACAAGTTCTTCCACGAATCACCCCCGCAGATGTGCGGCCAGCCAGACCAGGCCGACGAAAACGGGTTGATGCAGCAGGTAAATGGTCAAGGGCCAGCGCCCGAGGAAAGACAACGGACGAATTTCGGGCAGATGGCGCAAGGGCCGGAATTGCACCCGCGCCAGCAGCCAGCCTGTGCCGGCGCCGATCCACAGCACACCGATCCACGGCAGCAGTGGCGCGTAGTCTTCGGTGATGGGTTTTTGCGTGATCAGCCCGGTCCAGTTCCACCACGGCGGATTGAAAAAGGCGTGCCCCCAAAGCTGAGGCGCGGCAATGGCGATGGGGGCGAGCAGCAGCACCCAGGCGCCTAAGTGGCGAAACACCAGTCGGTGCAACAGCAACATGGCCGCGATGCCCTGCAGAATGCCGAAGTAGATGAAGCTGTGCGGAAACGCGGCGTAGCTGCCTGCCGTGACCAGTAGCGAAGCGCCCACGATTTGCGCCCAGCGCTTCCAGAAATGCCGCGCCGGGCGGCCGCTCGCGTCGGTGAAGGTCTGCGTCAGTCCGACGGTGAAAACAAACAGGCTCACGATGGCAATACGCTGATCGAGCCACCAGGGGCTGGTGTAGAAGTCGGTGTGGATGAAGCCGAACCAGTTCAGGTCGAAACTGAAATGAAACGACATCATCCACAGTACGGCCAAGCCGCGCAGGGTATCGACGCCGCCGTAACGGCTGATTCGGCTTCCCGCCATGATCAACGCGCCCACCCCGCCGCCGGGCCGCCCCAAGGCGGGGTGCGTCCCCTCGGGGGGCAGCGACCGCGCAGCGGGAGCGTGGGGGCCACTTCACTCACACCAGGCCCGCGCATTGCGGAACATGCGCATCCACGGGCTGTCTTCGCCCTGATCTTCGGCGGTCCAACTCATCTGCACGCTGCGGAACATTCGCTCCGGGTGCGGCATCAGCGCGGTGAAGCGGCCATCGGGCGTGGTCACGGCGGTGATGCCCTCGGGGCTGCCGTTGGGGTTGTAGGGATAACGCTCCGTGGGTTGGCCCTGATGATCGACAAAGCGCATGGCCACCTGCAGCAGCTTCGCGTCGCCCTGCTGCGAAAAATCGGCCCGCCCTTCGCCATGCGCCACGGCAATGGGCGCGCGGCTGCCAGCCATGCCCTGGAAAAAGAGGGACGGCGACTCGGCGACTTCCACCAGCGACAACCGCGCCTCGAACTGCTCCGAGCGGTTGCGAGTGAAGCGCGGCCAGGCGCGGGCGCCGGGAATCATGGGGGCGAGCGCAGCCAGCATCTGGCAGCCGTTGCACACGCCCAGCGCGAAGGTATCGGTACGGCCGAAAAAGCGTGCGAATTGATCGGCGAGCTCGGGGTTGAACAGAATGGAACGCGCCCAGCCCTCGCCCGCGCCGAGCACGTCGCCGTAGCTGAAACCGCCGCAGGCGACAAAGCCGCGGAAATCGCCCAGCCGGGCGCGGCCTGCCATCAGGTCGCTCATGTGGACGTCCACCGCATCAAACCCGGCGCGGTGCATGGCGTAGGCCATTTCCACCTGCGAGTTGACGCCCTGCTCACGCAGGATGGCGACTTGCGGCCGCGCCCCGCTGGCGATGAAAGGCGCGGCGATGTCTTGCTGGGCGTCGAAAGTCAGGTGCAAGTGCAGCCCCGGATCGGCGGCGTCGGCCAGCGCGTCGTGCTCGGCTTGGGCGCACTCGGGGTTGTCGCGCAACATCGCCATGCGCCACGACACGCGGTCCCACACTTGCTGCAATTGGGTGCGCGGCGCGGTATAGATGCGCTGCGTGTCGCGCCAGATCTCGATGACGTCGCCGTCGTTGACCGTGCCGATGGCGTGGCTGTGCGCCGACAGGCCATGCAGCCGCAGGGTCTGCAACACGGCGTCGCGCTGCGTTGCGGGCACTTGCAGCAGCACGCCGGGTTCTTCGTTGAACAGCGCGCGCAAGGTTTGAATGTGACGGCGCGGACCGACCTGTTTGGCCCAGTCTTTGGCATCGCCCCAGTCGTCGGCTTCGCTGCCTTCGAGCGTGAGCACGTCCACATTCAGGCTGAGGCCGCAATGCCCGGCGAAGGCCATTTCGCAAGCAGCCGCCCAAAGGCCGCCGTCGGATCGGTCGTGATAGGCCCAGACCAGGCCAGCGGTGCGCAATTCAGCCAGCGCCTCCGCAAACGATTTCAGCAAGTCCGGGCTGTTGAGATCGGGGGTGATGTCGCCGATCTGCCCGAGCGTCTGCGCAAGGATGCTAGCGCCCATGCGCTTTTTGCCCTGGCCCAGATCGACCAGAATCAGGCTGCTCGGCGCATCGGTGCGCAGCTGCGGCGTAAGCGTGCCGCGCACGTCGGGCAGCGTGGCGAAGGCGGAGACCACCAGCGAGACCGGCGAAGTCACGCTCTTGGCCTGACCCGCGTCTTCCCAGCGCGTATGCATCGACAGCGAATCCTTGCCTACGGGCACCGAAATACCCAGAGCGGGACAGAGTTCCATGCCGATGGCGTGCACGGTGTCGTACAGCGCGGCGTCCTGCCCCGGCTGGCCGCAGGCGGCCATCCAGTTGCACGACAGCTTGATGTCGGCCAGACGTTGCACCGGGGCGGCCAGCAGGTTGAGCACCGCCTCGCTCACCGCCAGCCGACCCGACGCGGCGGGGTTGAGCACCGCAACGGGCGCGCGCTCGGCCACGCTCATCGCCTCGCCCCGAAAACCGGCGTAGTCAGCGAGCGTGACGGCGCAGTCGGCCACCGGCACCTGCCAGGGGCCGACCATGGGATCGCGGTGGCTCATGCCGCCTACCGTGCGGTCGCCAATGGTGATGAGAAAGCGCTTGCTCGCCACCGTGGGGTGGCGTAGCACCGCTTCGCAGGCCTGCGCCAGATCGACCTCAGCCAGATCAAGCGCCTCGCCTTGCGGCAACTGCCGCTGCGCCTGACGATGCACGCGCGGCGGCTTGCCCAGCAGCACGTCCAGCGGCAGATCGACCGGACGGGCCAGATCGGGCTGGTCGGCGTGCAGGCTGTCATTCACGATCAACGTTTGCTCTTGCGTGGCGACGCCCACCACCGCAAAGGGGCAGCGCTCGCGGGCGCACAGCGCGGCGAAAGCCTCTTGCTGCTCTGGAGCAATGGCCAAAACATAGCGCTCCTGGCTTTCGTTACTCCAAATTTCTTTTGGACTTAGGCCAGACTCTTCAAGTGGAACATCGCGCAACTGGAACACCGCGCCACGGCCCGCGCCCTCCACCAACTCGGGAAAGGCGTTGGACAGTCCGCCAGCGCCCACATCGTGAATCGACAGAATAGGATTGGCCTCGCCCAGCGCGCAGCAGGCGTTGATGACTTCTTGCGCCCGGCGCTGAATTTCCGGGTTGCCGCGCTGCACCGAATCGAAATCGAGATGGGTGGCATTGCTGCCAGTCGCCAGACTCGACGCTGCACCGCCGCCCAGCCCGATGCGCATGCCCGGCCCGCCAAGCTGGATCAGCAGCGTGCCTGCGGGAAATGCCTTTTTGTGCGTCTGGCGGGCATCGATGGAGCCCAAGCCACCGGCGAGCATGATGGGCTTGTGATAACCCCAGACCTTGCCGTCCACCGGCTGCTCGAACACGCGGAAGTAACCGGCCAGATTGGGACGGCCGAACTCGTTGTTGAACGCCGCGCCGCCCAGCGGCCCGTCGAGCATGATCTGCAGCGGGCTGGCGGTGTGACCGGGCTTGCCGAATGTTTCTGTGGCCGCCTCCCACGGTTCGCCAGCGCCCGGCAGCCGCAGATTGGAGACCGAAAACCCGGTGAGCCCCGCCTTGGGGCGCGAGCCACGGCCGGTAGCGCCCTCGTCGCGAATCTCTCCGCCGGCTCCGGTGGCCGCACCGGGAAACGGCGAAATGGCGGTGGGGTGATTATGCGTTTCCACCTTCATCAGCACATGCTTGAGTGCTTCTTGCGCGCCGTAGCGGTGCGTGACGGGATCGGGCTGCCAGGCCTGAACCGTGCCGCCTTCCATCACCGAGGCGTTGTCGGCATAGGCCACTACCGTGCCCTGCGGCGACACCGCGTGGGTGTTGCGGATCATCTGGAACAGGGTGTGCGGCTGATCGACGCCATCGATGGTGAAGCGGGCATTGAAAATTTTGTGGCGGCAATGTTCGCTGTTGGCCTGGGCGAACATCATCAGCTCGACATCGGTGGGGTTGCGGCCGAGCTTGCGGTAGGCGTCGAGCAGATAGTCGATCTCGTCATCCGACAGCGCCAGTCCCTGCTCCACATTGGCACGCGCGAGCGCCGCGCGGCCGGC
>NZ_NCKP01000117.1:0-2650 GCF_002282795.1 Thiomonas sp. 13-64-67 | reverse complement strand
CGGGGTGATCGGCGCGGCGATCGTGATGGGGCTGGGCGCGATGTTCGGCCTGGGGCTGGCCAGCTTTGGCGCGTTTGCCAAAGTCATGACCCCCGGCGTAGGCATGGCCGCAGGTCTGGGCGCCTTGGCGGGTTCGCTCATGACCTTGCTGCTGTTGGTTTTGCTGGCGCTCTATCTGTTCAGCGTGGCGTTCTGGTTCGTCAATACGCTGGTGGCGCTCGGGGGTGTCAGTCCGTGGAACGCGGTCAAGCTGTCGGTGCGAGCCGGGTTCACCAATCTGGCGCCCATTACCTTGTTCACCGTTTTGCTGCTGCCCATTTCCATCGTGGCCATGTTGCCGTTCGGCCTCGGCCTGCTGGTGTTGTTTCCCGTGCTGTCGGGTGCGTCGTTTGCCTCGTACCACGACGTGTTCGGCGACGAGGCGGCGACCTGAATTTCCTTTGTTGAATGGGCTCACACATGAATGTCATCGACTATCTGCGCCAACACATCCGCACCGTGCCCGACTGGCCGTCGCCCGGCGTGCAGTTCCGCGACATTACGCCGCTGCTGCAGAACCCGCGGGTGTTCCGCGTGCTCATCGACCAGTTCGTGCATCGCTACATGGCCCCCGATCTGCGCCCGGACGTGGTGGCGGGCATCGACGCGCGCGGCTTCATTCTCGGCGCCGTTATCGCCTACGAACTCAACATCGGCTTCGTGCCCATCCGCAAGAAGGGCAAGCTGCCTTTCGACACGGTGTCCGAGGAGTACGAGCTGGAATACGGCAGCGCCACGGTGGAGATTCACACCGACGCGGTGCGGCCGGGCGATTGCGTGCTGCTCATCGACGACCTCATCGCCACCGGCGGCACCATGATGGCCGGCAAGCGTCTGCTCGAAAAGCTCGGGGCCAGCGTGATCGAAGGCGCGGCCATCGTCGATCTGCCCGAGCTCGGCGGCTCACAGCTGCTGCGCGATGCAGGCCTACCGTTGTTCACCCTGGTGGATTTCTCCGGGCATTGATGGTGCTGCGGCTGATCAAAAACTGGCGAGGTTTGCTGCCCGCCCTGATGTGGGCGGCGACCCTGTTCGCCTCGCCGCCTGCGCAGGCGCAGCAAGCCGCCGTGGCGCCGGAGGTGTCGATTCGCAGTGTGGACAGCATTGCCCTGCAAGGCGCAACCGCCATCCTCGACCTCACCCTGAATATTCGCAACACCGGGGGGCTGGCCCTGCCGCTGCAGAAACTGCGGTTTCAGATCCAGTTCAACGGCCTGGACGTGGCGCAGGGCGTGAGCACCGCGCCCGTCACCATCGCCGCGCAGCAGCAGGCGCAGGTTCCGGTGCAGGTCGAGGTCAACAGCGCAACACTGCTGAGCCTCATCGCCACCCTGCCGTCGGACGGCACGGTGCGCTACGTGATTCAGGGAACAGCCGAGATCGGCCAGACGATGCTGCAGATTCCCTTCACCCACAGCGGGGCGGTGCAACTGGCTCTGCAGTAGCCCTGTAGTAGCGCAGTCGCTCAGACTGCTGTCGCAGGCGCTTTGTCGAGCTGGCGGCGCATCATGCGGTGCGACCACAGTCCGCCAAACGGAATGAGCGAAGCGAGGAAAACGCCCAGGCTGCGCAAGGGCGAGAGCTGCCCGCGCGAGAGCGTCACCACCAGTGCGATCGTGGCCCAGATGAACAGGGCGCCGTGAATCGGCCCGATGATTTTCACGCCCGTAGGCCAATCGGCCGCGTACTTCAGCGGCACGGCCAGCAGCACCAGGGCGATGAGCGACGAGCCTTCGACCAGCGCCATGACGCTGAGATGGTGAAGCGGGGACTTGAACATGCGCGAAACTCCGATGAATCGAGATAGATGCGCGAAATGCTATGTCCCGAAAAATCCCCTACGACGCCAATGCGACCGAGCGAGTCCCGAGGAATTGCCCGATCGCAATTCCTGCGTCAGCGAGTGCGCTGACCCCCGCCCTGGCGGCGCTGACCGCCGAAGCCAGCAGCTTGTCCACCGCCAGAAGGGCGGCGTCCACGGCCTTGGCCGTTGCGCATGTGCGGAGGCAGGTCGAGTTCGACCCAGGGGGTGCTTTGCCAGGAATCGGCACGGCGTTCCGGCGGTAGGCCGCCTGCACCAGCGGGTGCGCCAGAAGGTTTGTTGCCGTTGCCCGATTGGCGCTGGCCTTGCGGTTTGGCGCTGGCGGGTGTCTGGGCGCGTCCCTGGCCCTGACCGGGGCCGTTGCGGCTTGCGCCGCGATTGCCTGCGTTTGCACCACTGCGGCGTTGACCTTGGCCACCACCCGCGCCGCCTTCACCCTTGCCGCCGCGACGCTCGCCGCCGTGCAGTACGGTGCGGCCCATGACGATGGGCTGCGCCTTGGCGTTGGGGTCGGGCTCGAAGCCCGGAATGACTTCTTGCGTAATGGGGTTGCGCACTAGCTTTTCGATGTCGCGCAGGAAGCCGAGTTCGTCCACGCAGACCAGCGAAATAGCTTGCCCATTGCTGCCCGCACGGCCGGTGCGGCCGATGCGGTGCACATAGTCTTCTGGGATGTTGGGTAGTTCGTAATTCACCACGACCGGAAGCTGGTCGATGTCGATGCCGCGCGCGGCGATATCGGTAGCGACGAGCACCTGCAGCTTGCCGCTCTTGAAGTCGGCCAGGGCG
>NZ_NCKP01000116.1:0-2657 GCF_002282795.1 Thiomonas sp. 13-64-67 | reverse complement strand
CCGGGTGTTTGCCTCGGGCGGTGCGCGGCGCATCGTGCTGGCAACCAATGTGGCCGAAACCTCGCTCACCGTGCCTGGCATCCGCTACGTCATCGACGCCGGTCTGGCGCGGGTGAAGCGCTACAGCTACCGCAACAAGGTGGAAATGCTGCAGGTCGAGCCCATCAGCCAAGCCGCGGCGCAGCAACGCGCGGGCCGTTGCGGCCGGGTGGCCAACGGCGTGTGCATCCGGCTGTACGACGAAGCCGAGTTCGCCGAGCGGCCGCGGTTCACCACGCCGGAAATCCAGCGGTCTTCGCTGGCCGCCGTCATTCTGCGCATGAAGGCGCTGGGGCTGGATTCCATCGAACAGTTTCCGTTCATCGAGCCGCCGCCGGGCAAGGCCATTGCCGACGGTTACCAGTTGCTCAACGAGCTGGGCGCGGTGGACGACCGCAATGCGCTCACCCCGCTGGGCCGCGAACTTGCCCGCCTGCCGCTGGACCCCCGCATCGGCCGCATGATTCTCGAAGCCCGCAACCGCGAAGCGCTGACCGAAGTGCTGATCATCGCCGCGGCGCTGTCGGTCCAAGACCCGCGCGAACGCCCCGCCGAGGCACAGCAGGCGGCCGATGAAGCGCATCGCAAGTTCAGCGACGAGCGCTCCGAATTTCTCGGCTGGCTCAAGCTCTGGGCGCATTACCACGCGGCCATTGCCCACAAAAAATCGCAGCGCAAATTGTGGGGCGAACTGCGTGGTCAGTATCTGTCGCCGCTGCGCCTGCGCGAATGGCATGACGTGCACAGCCAGCTTCACACCCTGGTGGCCGAGCAGGGCTGGCGGCTCAACACGACCGAAGCCACTTATGAGCAGATTCATTGCGCTTTGCTCAGCGGCCTGCTCGGCAACGTGGGCTACAAGGGCGATGACGATGCCCAGTACCTGGGTGCGAGAGGCATTCGCTTTGCCATCCATCCGTCGTCACCGCTGGGGCGCAAGGCCGGGCGGTGGATCATGGCGGCGGAGCTGGTGGAAACCACGCGGCTGTACGCCCGCGGCGTGGCGCGCATCGAGCCGCAGTGGCTGGAGCGCGTAGGCGCGCACCTGCTCAAGACCAGCCTGCTCGATCCGCATTGGGAAAAGAAGCCGGCGCAAGTCACCGCCTTCGAGCGCGCGACGCTGTACGGACTGGTGGTTTACAACCAGAGACGGGTGGATTTCGGCCGTTTCGACCCCAAGCAGGCGCGCGAGATCTTTCTGCGCGAGGCCCTGGTGGCGGGCGAGTGGGACTGCCGCTGGCCGTTTTTCCAGCACAACCAGGCGCTGATCGCCGACATCGAACGTCTCGAACACAAGGCGCGGCGGCTCGACGTGCTGGTGGACGAAGAACTGATCTACGCCTTCTACGACCAGCAAGTGCCCGACGAAGTGCACGGCGGCGCCAGTTTCGACCGCTGGTATCGCGATGCGGTGCGGGCCAAGCCGAAGCTGCTGTTCCTGCAGCGCGACGAGTTGATGCGCCACGAAGCGGCCGGCATCACCACCGAGACGTTTCCCAATCGCCTCAAGCTCGGCGCGCTGGAACTGCAGCTCGACTACACCTTCGACCCCGGCGGCGCGCGCGACGGCGTCACGGTGCAGGCGCCGCTGGCCGCGCTCAACCAGATTCCGGCGCAGCGGCTGCAATGGCTGGTGCCGGGGCTGCTCAAGGAAAAGATTCTGGCGCTGCTCAAAAGTCTGCCGCAGCGCCCGCGTTCACGCCTCGTGCCGCTGCCGCAAACCGCCGAGGCGTTCGCCGCGCAGCTCACGACGGCGGGGCGATTCGGCCAGGGCGATCTGCTCGACGCCTTGCGCGATCTGGTGCGCGAGCACACCGGGCTGGCGCTGCAGCGCACCGACTTCAAGCTCGAAACCCTTGGGCCTCATCTGTTTTTCAACGTGCAGGTGATCGACGCCCACGGACGGCGCATCGACGTCGGGCGCGACATCGACAAACTGCGCGCAGATCATGGTCAGGCTTCACGCAGCGCGTTTGCCGAACTGGCCAAGCTGCGCACCGGGCTGTCTCCGCAAAAAGACGCCAAGGCCCCGTCCGAAGCCCCGGCACCTCCCCGCGCGGCGGCCGGCGCGGCGGCCTCAGCGCCGAGCGAGGCGCCCATCAATGTGCCCACCGATGCGCTGCAAGGACTGACCGATTGGACCTTCGACGCCCTGCCCGAACTGCTGGAACTACGCCGGGGCGCGCACACCCTGATCGGCTTTCCCGCCCTAGTGGACAAGGGCGGCGCGGTTGATGTGGAGGTATTCGACACCGCCGAGGAAGCCGCACGGTTGCACCGTAGCGGCCTTCGGCGTCTGTTCGCCCTGCAGCTGCGCGATCAGATCAAGCATGCAGAAAAAAATCTGCCCGGATTCCAGCAGGCGGCGATGCAGTTCATGTCGCTGGGCACGGCTGAACTGTTGCGCGCGCAGATTGTGGATGCGGCGCTCGACCGGGCCTTTCTCGCCGAGCCGCTGCCTGCCGACAAGCCCGCCTTCGCCCAACGCTTGAGTGAGGGCAAGCCCCGCTTTCAACTGTTGGCCGCCGAAATGGCGCGGCTGGCGGCGCAGATTCTGGATGAATACGCGCAAGTGCAGAAAAAACTCGCCGCGTTCAAGAACCAACCCGCGCTGCACG
>NZ_NCKP01000115.1:0-2695 GCF_002282795.1 Thiomonas sp. 13-64-67 | reverse complement strand
CCCGCCCGGCTCGATGGCCGGGCGAATCCCGCAGAAGCAACTTCCAGGAGCAACCACCATGCAAACGACGACCGCCACCTCGCGAGAAATCTTCGGCGAGCCGATCTACAGCTACACCCGTGCCCAGGCCATCGAGGACGGCCAACTGATCGACGTGTCCACCGTTGCCCGCGAGGCCGGCATTGTCTGGCCCGTGGCGCTCACCAGCGCCGCATGGGCCGACTGTGTGGAGTGGACCGACACCACCGAGGCCCGCAAGGGCTACACAGGCCAGAGCGAATCCGGCAGGCTTTGGGATGTGGTCTGGATGCTGAGCCTGGCCGTGCGGGGTGCGCTGCGCCGCGGCCTGGACGCCAGCCAGCAGCCGCTGTTCTACAGCCTGTTGCGCACGCCCACGGCAGGCCGGGGCGTCCAGCCGCGCAAAGTGACGCTCAAGTTCCAGGTCGGGCCGGGCGACGATGGCCGCCCCTGCATCACCGTGATGTTGCCCAGCGAAGACTGAACCCCAGCCCCGGTTTTGCGCCGGGGCATTTCGCCACCTGCTGAATCAGGATGCGGCCCGGCGTGGGCCGCGTCCTTGGAGTCTCCACCATGATGAAATCCCTTCCCCTCACTGCCGCAGCGTTCGCCGTGGCGATGCTCGGCGGCTGCGCCACCAATCCCATGATGGGCGCCGGCACACCCCAGGCCAGCGCCCAGGGCTACACCATCAACGGTGCGCAGTCCGTCCAATCGGTCGAACTCGGCACCGTGTTGGCCGTGCATCCTGTCATCATCGCCGGGCAAAGCTCCGGCGCTGGGGCCATCGGCGGCGCCCTGGCGGGCGGCGCCATCGGCCACCAGATCGGCGGCGGCACAGGGCAGAAACTGGCGACGATTGCCGGAGCGCTGGCCGGCCTCATGGGCGGCCAGACGCTGGAAGGCGCCGCGGCCAAGGAAAACGGCTTGCTGGTGACTGTCAAGCTGGATTCGGGCCAGTTGCTCGCCATCACCCAGGCCGCTGACGTGCAGCTCACCATCGGCGAGCGCGTGCAAGTTCTGATGGACCGCACCGGCAAGGCCCGAGCCTTGCCGCTGGGTTGAAGGAGCCCGCCATGCGCTCACGGATTTTCAAAATCGAACTGCTGTTCGCCTTGGCCGGCCTTGTTCTTGTCGGAGCCTTCGCAGGCCCCGCATGGGCGCTGCTTGGCGCCCTTGCGGGCCTGCTGGCAGGGGCGGCCCTCAAGAAGGGCGCGGGCCTGCTGCTGCTCAAGGCGCTGCGTCAGCCTGCCCTGTGGTTTGCCCTGCTGGGCAGCATCGCAGGCGCCCTGGCGGGCGGCCTGCTCTGGGCGCTGGCCGGCGCCGCCGGCGGCGCCGTCGCCTGGCTGGCCCTGGTTGAGCTTCGCGCCAAACTGCGAGGGGAGGGCTGACCATTGCGCATTGTCCAGCTACCATCGGCATCGGATAACTATTTATCTGGCTCTACCTGCCGAATCCGTAGCCTATGCCCAGCCTTTCCAGCCTCGAAATCAGGCGCCGCCTGTCCGCCTTCGTCAAGCAATGGCAAGGCGCCCACAGCGAGGCCGCTGATGCGAAACTGTTCTGGGCCAAGCTCTACGAATCCGCAGCGACGAAGGGTAAGAAAACAAAGGCGTGACGATGACGGAAGCAAAAATCGTCACGGTGACGGCCGCCAATGGCCAGGACATGACGGCGGACCTAGAAAATTTCGCGCGGTCCATCGGTCTCGATCAGACGGCGCCAGGACGATACAGCATGCTTCTCGTTCTCGGGCTATTCAGCGGTCTGCAGTCTGGCTTTTTGCATCCTGCCAAGGTGATCGACGAGATTAAATCGCTTGAGGGCAAAGGGACACCGAGCCGACTCAAACCACCGATCCAAAACAAGTACCCGCCCTTGAAGGGACTTTGGCACAAGCACTATTTGGCTGGCGGGCTGCGCGGCATGGCTCAAAACCTGAGAAACGGGCTCATCAAAGATGGCTTTCCATGGCTCGATCAGCTCGTCCAAGATGCAGAACGGTCTGGCGAGGAACGGTACATCACTGAGGAACGTGTGAAGATGATCGTCAAGGATGCGGTGCACGACAACTGGTTACGGCGCGCAAGTGCGGCTGAACTCACCGGCGAATGGATCATCTTCGCCAAACACGATGATCGAAACTATTACCTTGCCCTTGCTTCGCACGATCAGTCTGGTCATGACATGCTGCGCAATCAGATCGATGCCTTGTGCTGCCACGAATTCCCATTCCTGAAAGAACTTCTCGATCACGCTTGACGGAAGACGCTTCACCCCGCCCGCCCCAGCCCCTCGATCGTCAACCCGCGCTCGACCGCCTGGCGAATCGCCAGATTGATGACCGCAGCCCTTGACTGGCCGATCTGCCCGGCCAGCTCGTCCACCCGGGCCAGCAGCTCCGGTGCGATGGTGAGCGTGATCTGACGCTTATGGCCCAGCATCACCCCCTTGACCGTCTTCGCCGCGGGCGCCGCATCCGGCGCCCCGCTGATGAACGCTTCGGCCGTGGCCGTCGCCACCTTGCCCTTCGGTTTCACAATCGCCATTGCATTGTCCTTTCAGTCTCGTTCAATCGCGGATTGATATTAAAACAATGCGTTGACGAGGGCCTGCAGCTCATCGACCGCCTTGCGATCCACCGGCTTGGCTTCGAGCACGGACAGCCCCGAGCCCG
>NZ_NCKP01000114.1:0-2788 GCF_002282795.1 Thiomonas sp. 13-64-67 | reverse complement strand
AGCCTGCGCATCAGCCGCTCCACCGTGCAACGCGCCACCGCCACCCCTTCGCGGTTCATTTGCTTGCAGACCTTGTCGGCGCCATAGACCTGCATATTGTGTTCGTGCCGAACGAAAATTGACCCACTTTTGAAGGTTATGCCGACGCAAAATTGACCCGGGTGTTCCACCAACCTACCCTGCTGCTTTTTTAGGCACGGGGAGCAGGAGTGATCACCATAGACATGATTGGCAAGATCCGGCGGATGCATTTCCGCCAGAACAAATCCGTTCGAGAGATTGCCCGCAGTACGGGGCTGTCGCGCAACACGGTGCGTACCTGGCTACTTCAGCCGGGCGATGTCGTACCGCGGTACGCGGCGCGGCGAACACAACCCTCGCGCAAGCTCGCGCCCTATGTGGAGTGGCTCCGGCAGGCCGTGGCCATTGATGCGCAGCGTCCTAAAGCGCAGCGGCGCACGGCCAGGGCATTGCATGCCGAGTTGAAGCGACAAGGCTATGACGGCGCCTACAGCCGCGTCACCGATTTACTGCGCGCTTGGCGACAGGCCGATGGCACGAGCGCTGTGCACGCCTTCGTGCCCTTGACGTTTGCGCTGGGCGAAGCCTTCCAGTTCGACTGGAGTGAAGAGAGCATGGTGGTGGGCGGCGTGCCGTACCGCGTGCAGGTTGCCCACGTCAAGCTGTGCGCCAGCCGTGCCTTCTGGCTGGGGGCCTATCCCAGCCAAGGTCACGAGATGCTGTTTGACGCCCATACCCAGGCGTTTGCCGCCTTCGGCGGAGTGCCGCATCGCGGCATCTATGACAACATGAAGACAGCCGTCGACAAAGTGCACCCGCGCAAGAAGCGCGACGTCAACGCGCGCTTTGCGGCGATGTGCAGCCACTACCTGTTCGACCCCGACTTCTGCAACGTCGCTTCCGGTTGGGAGAAGGGGGTGGTGGAGAAGAACGTCCAGGACAGCAGGCGACGTGTGTGGATTGAGGCCCTGTCGACGCCCTGGCGCTCCTTTGCCGAACTCAATGCCTGGCTGGCCATGCGCTGCCGTGGCTTGTGGCAGGAGATCTTCCATCCCGAGTTCAGCCAGTTCACCGTGGCCGAGATGCTCGAGCACGAGCAGCCGCACCTCATGCCCATGCCCACAGCGTTCGACGGCTATGTGGACAACACGGTCAAGGTCAGCAGCACCTGTCTGGTGGCCATGGCTGGCAATCGTTACTCCGTGCCCTGTGAACTCGCCGGGCGGCGGGTGAGCACCCGGGTGTATCCCACCGAGGTGGTCGTGGTGCATGACGGCGTGTGTGTGGCCCGCCATGCGCGGCTGGCCAACCGGGGACAGACCACCTACGACTGGCAGCACTATGTGCCGCTGATTCAACGCAAACCCGGGGCGTTGCGCAACGGCGCGCCGTTTGCCGATCTGCCCCAGCCCTTGCAGCAACTGCGCCAGGCGCTGCTGCGGCAAGACGGGGGCGACCGGCTCATGGCCCAGGTGCTGGCGCTGGTGCCCGCATCCGGGCTGGAGGCGGTCCTGGTGGCCGCTGCGCTGGTGCTGGAAGCCACGGCCCCGTCCGGGCGCATCAGCGTGGAGCATGTGGTCAACGTGATGGGGCGCTTGCAGACCGGCCCCCAGCCCGCCCAAGTGACCACGGCCTTGACGATGGCCGATCCACCCCGCGCCGACACGGCCCGCTATGACCGCCTGCGGGTGACTGACGAGGAGCGAGATCATGCGTGAGGTCATTGCGGAACTCAAGGCGTTGCGGCTGCACGGCATGGCCGGCGCCTGGGCCGATTTGCAAGGTCTGGGGACGAACGCCAGGCTGGATGCCGCGCAGTGGCTCGTCGAGCATTTGCTGCAGGCCGAGCAGGAAGATCGCGCCGTGCGCTCGGTACGCCATCAAATCCTCTCGGCCCGCTTCCCGGTGCACCGCGATCTAGCGGGGTTTGACTTTGATGCCTCAAGGGTTGATCGCACGCTGGTGGGGCAACTCGCCAGCATGGCCTTTACCGAAGCCGCGCACAACGTCGTGCTGGTGGGCGGGCCCGGCACGGGAAAGAGCCATCTGGGCACGGCCATCGGCGTGGCGGGCATCACGCAGCACGGCAAGCGGGTGCGGTTTTACTCCACCGTCGATCTGGTCAACGCGCTGGAGCAGGAGAAGGCGCAGGGCAAAGCCGGGCGGATTGCGGCAAGCCTCTTGCGTATGGACTTGGTCATTCTCGATGAGCTGGGGTATCTGCCCTTCAGTCAGGCGGGCGGGGCTTTGTTGTTCCATCTGCTGTCCAAGCTCTACGAGCACACCAGCGTGCTGATCACGACCAATCTGGCCTTCGGCGAGTGGTCCAGCGTGTTCATCGATGCGAAGATGACCACCGCCTTGCTCGACCGGCTCACACACCACTGCCACATTCTGGAAACCGGGAACGAGAGCTACCGCTTCCGTCACAGCACGGAAACCGCCAAGACCCGCATCAAGGCGCGGGAGCAAAGGCGTTCGGGCACAGCACAGGCACCCCAGCCCGCTGAGCCCGAGACACCGCTTTGACCCCCACAAGCCCTTGGGGCAAGCCGCTCTGGGCTACGCCCGACGCAGCTTGCCCCAAGGATCCAAACCCACCCACCAGGAGCCAACCCCACGCAAAAACCGTAGACTTATCCACACCCGACTGCGACGCAGTCGGCCTTAGCAGGCCGTTGAAAAATCCCCCGCTGGCGCCCGCGTCGGCCACTACGATCTGAAGCCATCGGTGAACGACCCAGACGAGGACGATGAGAGGCAACCA
>NZ_NCKP01000113.1:0-2789 GCF_002282795.1 Thiomonas sp. 13-64-67 | reverse complement strand
GCGCGCCCTGCGACCCGACATCGGCAAGCCCGTCTGGCACAACTCGCTACGCCTGCCCGCGGGTGAAACGCTGTCCCCCGAACGCTGGAAAACCCTGTGCGACGACTACATGGCGCGGATGGGATTCACCCGCGATCATCCGCGCTGCTACGTGATGCATGACGACGCCCAGGGCCAGCATATCCACATCGTTGCCTCGCGCGTCAGTGCAACCGGTGCGGTGTATCTGGGCTGCAATGAAAACCTCATCAGCACCCGAATTATTCAACGCCTAGAGCGCGTGTACCGCCTCACCCTCACCCAAGGCGCCACGTACACAGTCGACCGCAAGATCGTCCCGCCCGAGCGCAAGCAAGCCCAGCAAGGCGAGGTCGAAGCGGCCCTGCGCACGGGCATCCTGCCGCCCCGCTTGCAGTTGCAGCAGATCCTGGATGCAACCCTGAAACGCGGCCCACAGACCGCATCCGAGTTCGCTCATGCCCTGCAAGCGCAGGGCGTCACCGTGGTGCCGAATATCGCTTCGACCGGCACACTGAACGGGTTCTCGTTCGAGATTGACAGCATGGCTTTCAAGGGCAGCGCCCTCGGCGCTGCCTACAAATGGGCCTCCCTCAAGAAGATTGTGAACTATGACCAAGACCGAGACCATGCAGCACTTGCCGACCTCCGTGCAAGTGCAAGCCGCAGCACAGGACCTGCAGCAACTCCCGCAGGCGATCATCGAACAACTGGCGCCGATTCTGCCCGACATCGAGCAGGCGATGCAGGCCCAGCGGCGCACCATCGAGACGCTGACCGCGCAGACAATGCAGCAGATCGTGCAGACCCAGGCCCAGGCCCTGCAAGCGATCCAGGCCCAACAACAGACGAGCGAACGCGCGCTGACCAGCGCCTTGACGCGCCTGACCGAGCAGAGCAGCGCCCTGCAAAGCCTCCCGAAGCAGACGAGACAAGCGGCAGCGCAAGCGATCCAAGCCGCCCAGGAGATGCAGGACGCCATCAGCAACCGTCCGCCTCTCACGCTCACGCAGGGCATCTTGCTGATGGTCTGCGGCGCGATTCTGGCGGCGGCGCTGACCCTCGCTGGGATGCGCGCTTTCGACGCGCCAGCGCCGCCAGACGGGCAGCAGCAAGCGCAGCAGCAGACGCCGCAGCAACCGCAACAACAGCAGCAATAAGCCCCGAACGCATCGACGAGCAAACCAGACAGGATGCGCGGCATGCCGATCCTGTGCCTTATCTGGAAGCGCACGGCTTCACGGTCAAACGCGAGGGCCGCCACGCCTCGGTGCGCAACGGCAGCGGTGATGAGGTCTACCGGCTGACCCAGACCTCAGGGCGCTGGGTGTGGTGCGACTTGTACGGACAGAATGGCGGCGACGTGATCGCCCTGGTGCGCGACATGGCACCGGGCACGTCGTTTCGCGACGCCGTGTTCGAACTCACCGGCGGCGCGGCCCTGGTGCAGCGTGTGCAAGCCCCCAAGCCTGCACCGGAGTCCCCACCCACCTCACCAAGCCCACTGACACTGCCCCTATGCCAACCGCATCAGCGCAGTGCAGGGCGGGCCTACCTGGCCGGGCGCGGCATCAGTCCGGCCACGCTCGATGCGGCCGAGGCTGCGGGCATGCTGCGCTATGCGTCTGGGGCCGTGTTGTTCGTCGGCTACGACGAAGCCCGGCAACCCCGCAGCGTCACACAGCGCCTGATCCATGATGACGCCATCCCGAACAAGCGGGATCTGCGCGGATCGGTCAAAGCGTTCTGTCCGATCCTGCCCGGTGACCCGCAGACTGTGTGGATCGTCGAAGGCGGCACGGACGCGCTGGCGGTGCAGGACAGGGAAGGAGGCGACGGCCAGCCGCCCACCGTGATCGTGACCGGCGGGGCCGGGGTGCGAAGCTTCCTAGACCAGCCCGCCATCCAGGCCCTGTTGCGCAAGGCGGCGCGTGTGGTCATCGCCTGCGAAAACGAAAAGGACGCCGAGACGCAGGCACGCACCGATGCGCACCATGCGCAACAGCGCGACCGGGTGTGCGGCATCGCCCCCGGCGCAGATGTGCAGCTTTGGCGCCCGCCCGCGGGTTGCAAGGACGTGGCGCAACTGCACGCGCGGACGGTGCAAGTCACCGACGTGGCGGCCTCGCTCACGGCACCGCGCACGGCCCCGCCAACGCAACCTGGCAGTACATCAGCACACAGCAGTCCCACCCCGCAGTCCGCTGGCGACGAGACCCGTCCCCGCTAACCCCCAAGGAGTCATCCATGTCAACACGCACGCGCAGCATCATCAAACCCAAGACGGCGCAGCCGGTCAAATTGCACTTCCTGTGTGACCCCAAGCTGGCCGACCGATTAACCGCGCTCGAAAACCTGGCGAAAAAAGCCGGTCTTGAGATCGACATCGACGGCGCGCTGTAGGCCGCCCTGGCCCGGCTCATTGCCCAGGCGGAGAAGCAACTGACACCGCCGCCTGCGGAAAAAACCCCGGTCAGCTTGCCGCAGCAGGCGGTCGATTTGTTGGCGCCGCCGCCGATTTGAGCCACATGCCGATCGGCGACTGCGCCAGGGAAAACGCGCTGCGCGTGGCGTCAGGCATGAATTTCGACGCGTGCCAACCGGCTCACGGCAAACCCGGCGCATGGCGCAAATCGGCATTGGCGTCATCAGTGCGCACCAAAGCGTGTCAAGGGTAAGCGTCCCGCCAACCCCTCTTGACACCCGAAGTGAAGGTCAGGTGCTGAGTGCAGGGGGATTGGTATTCGCCCAGTTGTGCGGCAGCAATTCGC
>NZ_NCKP01000023.1:0-37441 GCF_002282795.1 Thiomonas sp. 13-64-67 | reverse complement strand
CGGCATAAACTCAAAACGCGCAATACCGACCCTCGGTCACGTTCACCGCAATGCCGGTCACGTTGCCAGAATCAGCGGTCACGTTCGCCGGAATACGCAGTAGAGCGCAATTTCGGTTTCATCCAGCGCTGATTTCCCCGTGATGGGATGGCGGAAGAGCGCGAGCAAGCGGGCGCAATCGTCTTGCAACAGGAATTCCGCAGCATCGGCTTCGCGAAAGCGCAGCATGTATTGGCTGGCAGCCTGTTGTTTTGGGTTGTGGGCAAGGGCGCGGGCGAAGGGAATGGGGTGAGGCGAGTTGATGATGACGAGCTTGGACAGACTCCTTGGCTCACGCGCTGCCAGACTCCAGGCTACGGCGCCGCCCCAGTCATGCGCCACTAGCACACATTGCTCATAGCCGAAGTGCCGCATCAGACCGAGAAAATCGTCCATCAGCGGTTGCACCCGGTAGGCGGCAATACCCTCGGGCTTGCCGGACAAGTTGTAGCCACGCAGGTCTGGTGCGAGACAAAAGTGATCCTGGCCAAAAGCGGCCAGCTGGGTTTGCCAGGCCGCCCAGCATTCGGGGAAGCCGTGCGCGAACATCAGCAGAGGTCGCCCAACTTTGCCGCTACTGGCGACGTGCAGCCGCTGGCCGTCAGACAGGATCACATCGTGGTGTTGCAACATGCAAGGCTCCTTGTGTTGATGGTCGAGGTCGACCGGCTTCCTACGCAGGTACCCGCACCAGGCGACCGTTGTGCAGCCGTGCAACGCCTGAATCTGCATGCAATTGCGCGGCGTAGTCGACTTCGGCGTCGAGTCCGCGCGAGGTCATCAAGCGTCCCACGCGCGATGCGCGCAAGCAACGCAGCGCATCGCTGCCTTGCGTAAGTAACGCGGCAGCCAACGCTGCATCGGAATAGCTGCGAGCCCCAGGCGCTTGCTGCAAGCCATGCACGAGCAGGCCAGCCCCGTAGAAATCCTCCAGATTGAACTGCGCGCTCGACCCTGCGCAGACCACCAGAACAGTGCTGTGCGGGTGTTCGCGCAGCACATGCTGAATGGTTGCCTGGGCGTTGCGCAAGCTGGCGGCGTACACCTGCGCGGCGGCTTGCGCTTTATGCAGTGCGACGGTGCCATTGGTGGTGCTGTAAATCAGGATGCGGTCTTGCAGGTCTTGGTGCAGCAAGGCCAGCGGGGTGGGGTGGACGAAGCCGGGCAGGGTTTCGGCATCGAGTTCGCCGCTTAGCACCGCGCGGGCGGGAGCAAGACTGGCGGCGATGCTGCGCGCATGCTCGGCGTCGAGCGCGGGGATGACCGCACTGGCGCCGGCTTGCAGTGCCGTGAGCGCCGAGGTGGTGGCAAACAGCACATCCAGCACGATGACCACGCGGCCTTCAAGACGTTGATGATCAAGCTCTTCTTTGGTGAGTAAAACATGAATTTTTTGCATGGCGATGTCGGATGAACGGTAGCTTTACAACTCATTTGCATCAGGCTAGCATTGATCGTTATCAAAACAAAGTTCTGCTTAGCGGAACAATACGTGACGAGCGCCCACCGAGCTTCGTGTCCGAATCGAACCGCAAGGCGACAAGTTCACTTTCCAGGAGACAGAATGAGCAGCGTTCACACATCGCGCCTTGGCAGCATCGCGGTACTCACCCTCGATAACCCGCCCGTCAACGGTTTCGGCAGACAGCAGCGCCGCTTGTTGGTGGAGGCTATCGACGCTGCAATGGCCGATTCTGGCGTGATCGGCATCGTCGTCACCGGCGCCGGCGCTCTGTTTTCCGGCGGGGCGGACATTCGCGAGTTCGGCAGGCCGGAATCCATGGCGTCGCCGCATCTGCTCGACGTCATTGCCGTAGCCGAAGCCTGTACCAAGCCGGTGGTCGCTGCCATCAATGGCACCTGCATGGGTGGCGGGCTGGAATTCGCACTGGGTTGCCATGGCCGCGTGGCGCTGGCATCGGCGCTGATCGCACTGCCGGAAGTCAAGCTCGGATTGCTGCCCGGCGCCGGCGGTACGCAACGCTTGCCGCGCGCAGTGGGGCTGGAACATGCAATGAACATGATTGTTTCCGGCGAGGCTGTGCCCGCCAAGATGCTGGCTGCCACGGCCTTGTTCGATGCTGTGGTCGAAGACGATGTGGTGGGCGCTGCGGCTGCATTCGCACGTCATTTAGCCGAATCGACAAAACCCACGCCTCGCGTGCGCGACCTTGCCGTCAATCACGACGCCGCCGAGGCTTTCATTCAGTTCACTCGCACCACAGTGGCCGCGCAATTTCCGCACGAACCGGCGCGGCTGCAATGCGTCGAGGCGGTGGCGGGTTCGCTCAAACCCTTTAACGAAGGCATGCTGCGGGAGCGCAGCTTGTTTGCCATGCTCATGGCCACGCCCGAATCGCAAGCGCTGCGCCATGCGTTTTTTGCCGAGCGCGCCGCCTCCAAGATTGGCGACGTGCCAGCCGACACGCCGACTCGTCCCATCGCCCGGGTGGGCGTGATCGGGGCGGGCACCATGGGCGGCGGTATCAGCATGAACTTTCTCAATGCCGGCATTCCAGTCACTCTGGTTGAGACCACGCAGGAGGCGCTGGATCGCGGTGTGGCCACCATCCACAAGAACTACGACAACTCGGCGAAGAAGGGCAAGCTCAAGCCCGAGCAAGTCGACAAGCGCATGGCCTTACTGCGCCCCACGCTGGACTTTGCGCAACTGGCCGACTGCGACCTGGTGATCGAAGCCGTGTTCGAAACCATGGAGGTCAAGCGCGATGTATTTGAGCGCCTTGACGCCATCGCCAAGCCAGGTGCCATCCTCGCCTCCAATACCTCCACGTTGGACCTCGACGCCATCGCCGCTTGCACGAAGCGCCCGCAAGACGTCATCGGCATGCATTTTTTCAGCCCGGCCAATGTGATGAAGCTGCTCGAAGTCGTGCGCGGCAAGGCCACGGCCAAGGATGTGCTGGCCACCGTCATGAAGCTGGCCAAGACCATACGCAAGACGGCGGTGGTGTCTGGTGTGTGCGACGGCTTCATCGGCAACCGCATGATTGAGCATTACGGCCGCATGGCCAACTTTCTGGTGGAGGAGGGCGCCAGCCCGCAGCAAGTAGACCGGGCGCTGGAAGCCTGGGGCATGGCGATGGGGCCGTTCCGCATGGGCGACCTGGCCGGAAACGACATCGGCTGGGCCATACGCAAGCGGCGCTATGTGGAAAAACCTAATGTCATGTATTCGCGCCTGGCCGACCGCCTGTGCGAGCAAGGTCGCTATGGTCAGAAAACCGGTAAGGGCTGGTATCGCTACGAGGCCGGCAACCGTGCCGCGCTACCCGATCCCGAGGTGGATGCGCTGATTACGGCCTACCGCCAGGAGATCGGCGTGACGCCACGGAAAATCGACGATGCCGAAATCGTCGACCGTTGCCTTTATGCCCTGGTCAACGAAGGCGCGCGCCTGCTGGCCGAAGGCATCGCGCAACGCGCTTCCGATATCGACATGGTGTATCTCGCAGGCTATGGCTTTCCGGCCTGGCGAGGCGGGCCGATGGGCTATGCCGATCAGATCGGCCTCGCCATGGTGGTACGTCGTATGCGCCAGTTCGCAGCGCAACCCGGGGGCGATGCTGCGTTCTGGCAACCCGCGCCGCTGCTGGCTGAATTGGCCGAGCAGGGCAAGACATTCAGCGGCGCCTGAGCCCCGTTTTGCGATGTTCACGCTGCCGTCAACCAACAGGCGCGGCACGATTCAACGCCTAGCTTGCAACCTCTTACACCGGAGTGTTCCATGACTGAAGCCGTCATTGTTTCCACTGCGCGCACGGCACTTGCCAAGTCGTGGCGTGGGTCGCTCAACCTCACGCACAGCGCCACCATGGGCGGCCATGTCGTTCAGGCGGCCGTGCAGCGCGCAGGCATCGATGCTGCCGAGGTAGAAGACTGCATCATCGGTTGTGCCTATCCGGAAGGCGCATCGGGCGGCAATATCGCGCGGCAGATTGCCCTGCGCGCCGGCCTTCCGGTCACCACGGCCGGCGCCACCGTCAACCGCTTTTGCTCCTCCGGGCTGCAAGCCATCGCGATTGCAGCGCAGCGCGTCATCGTGGATCAGGTGCCGGTGATGGTGGCCGGTGGCGTGGAGTCGATTTCCTGCGTGCAGAACGATCGCGCCAATACGCACATGCTGCGCGAACCCTGGCTGCTGCAGCACAAGCCCGAGCTGTACTGGAGCATGCTGCAAACAGCGGAATGCGTGGCCAAGCGATACGGCATTTCGCGCCAGTTGCAGGACGAATACGGCGCCCGCAGCCAGCAGCGCGCAGCAGCGGCGCAGGCCGCAGGCAAGTTCCTCGATGAAATCGTGCCCATCACGGTACGCGCCGGTATGGCTGACAAGGCCACTGGCCAGCTTGTGACGCGGGAAGTCACGCTGAGCGCTGACGAAGGCATTCGCGCAGACACCACCCTGGAGGGCATATCCCGAATCCGTCCGGCCCTGCCGGGCGGGGTGATTGCCGCTGGTAACGCCAGCCAGTTTTCCGACGGCGCATCGGCCTGCGTGGTGATGAAGGCCAAATTGGCCGAGCAGCGCGGACTCCAGCCCTTGGGCGCTTTCCGCGGGTTTGCCGTTGCGGGTTGCGAGCCCGACGAAATGGGCATCGGCCCGGTGTTCGCCATTCCGCGCCTGCTGCAGCGCACCGGGCTGAAGATGAACGACATCGGCCTGTGGGAACTCAACGAGGCCTTCGCGGTGCAGGTGATTTATTGCCGCGACAAGCTCGGCATTCCCGACGAAAGGCTGAACGTCAACGGCGGCGCCATCGCGGTGGGACATCCATACGGCGTAACCGGCGCGCGGCTGGTGGGTCATGCGCTGATCGAGGGCAAGCGCCGCGGAGCGAAATATGTGGTCGTCACCATGTGCATCGGTGGCGGTCAGGGCGCTGCGGGCTTGTTCGAGGTGCTCTGAGGCCCGTTTGCCTAGGGCCAATGCGCCATGCGCCAAACCATCGACTTCCTGCTACACGACTGGCTCGACGTGACCAGCCTGAGCGCCAGGCCGCGCTACAAAGAGCACAACTCAGATACTTTTGCCCAGGTGCTTGACACCTGCGAGCGCATCGCCCGCGACAAATACGCGCCGTTTAACCGGCTGGTGGATACCGAGGAGCCACGCCAGAGCGGCGACCGCGTCATCCTGCCTCAAGCCACGCACGCGGCTTGGCGCGCCTACGCCGACTCTGGCATGCTGGCCGCAGCGCAGGATGAGTCCATCGGCGGTATGCAACTGCCTTACACAGTGGAAGCCGCGGCCAATGCATTTTTCGCTAAGGCCTCGGTCAGTATCGGTGCGGGAATGCTCACCGTGGGCAACGCCAATTTGCTCATGGCACATGGCACGCCCAGGCAGCAGCAGGTCTTTGCCCATGCCGAGTTCGATGGTCGCTGGGCAGGGACGATGTGCCTGTCCGAACCGCAAGCGGGCTCCAGCCTGTCGGACATCGCCACCCGTGCCATGCCCGATGGCCCTGTTTTCGAGGCCGACCCACTGGGTCCCCGCTACCGCCTGTTCGGCAGCAAGATGTGGATTTCCGCGGGTGAGCACGAACTCACCGACAACATCGTCCACCTCGTTCTGGCCAAGATTCCAGGCGCGGACGGCAAACTGGTGCCCGGTGCGCGCGGCATCTCGCTGTTCATCGTGCCAAAAATGCTGGTCGACGGCAGTGGACAACTGACCGGCCACCGCAACGACATCACCCTGGCCGGGTTGAATCACAAATGTGGCTGGCGCGGCACGCCCAACACCCTGCTTAGTTTTGGTGATGGCCGGTATCCAGCGGGCGGTGCGCAGGGCGCCATCGGCTGGCGCGTCGGCGCTGCTGGCGAGGGCTTGCGTTGCATGTTTCACATGATGAACGAGGCGCGCATCGGTGTCGGGCTGTCTGCCGCCATGCTCGGTATGGCAGGCTATGAAGCAGCACTGGCCTACGCCCGCCAGCGCCCGCAAGGGCGCCCGGTAGGGCCGTCGGGCAAGGATCCGAGCCAACCACAGGTGTCCATCATCGAACATGCCGACGTGAAGCGCATGTTGCTTGCGCAAAAAGCCTATGCAGAAGGCGCAGTGGCGCTGGAGCTGTACTGTGCGCGGCTGGTGGACGAGCAGCGCACGGGCGGTGCAACCGCGGCGAGCGAAGCGGCATTACTGCTCGAAGTGCTCACGCCGATTGCCAAGAGCTGGCCGTCTGAATGGTGCCTGGAAGCCAACAGTCTGGCCATTCAGGTGCATGGCGGCTACGGCTACACGCGTGACTTTCCGGTGGAGCAATACTGGCGCGACAACCGGCTGAACATGATTCACGAGGGCACGCACGGCATCCAGGCGCTCGATCTTCTCGGTCGCAAGGTGGTGATGGATGGCGGCGCAGGTTTGGCCTTGCTGGCTGCGCGCGTGGGTGCCACCGCAACCCAGGCCGAGAACTCACCCCCACTACAGCCGCATGGCGCTGCGCTGCATGCTGCGCTGGATGACTTGCTCGTAGCGACGCGCGCAGCATGGGAGGGCAACGACCCGGCTGCAACCCTGGCCAACGCCACGCCCTATCTACAAGCCTTCGGTCATGTCGTGCTGGCGTGGATTTGGCTGGACGTGGCGCTGGCTGCGCAAGCGGCCTTGCAAGAGTCGGATCACCGCGATTTTCTGCAAGGCAAATTGCAGGCATGCCACTATTTTTACGCCTATGAACTGCCAAAAATTCAGGCTTGGCTGCAAGTCGCCGCCGAGCGCAATTCCATCTGCCGCCTGATGCAGGATGCCTGGTTTTAGAGCCGGCCCTAAGCCCTAGCCATCAACCCAACTGATCTGGAGCCACCATGACATCCACCACGCACCGACTATTCGATCTCAGCGGGCGCTGCGCCCTGATCACGGGCGGATCGCGAGGGCTGGGCCTGCAAATGGCGCAGGCCCTGGGGGAAATGGGGGCCAGGCTGGCACTCGTTGCTCGTAAAGCCAGTGAGTTGGAGCAGGCACAGAAGCACTTGTGTGGACTTGGAATTGACGCGCAGATTTTTCCCGCGGATTTGTCGCGGCGCGAGGTCATCGCCCCGCTGGTGCAAAGCGTGCATACGGCGCTGGGTGGAATTGATGTTCTGGTCAATAACGCCGGCGCGACCTGGGGAGCCCCGGCGGAGGACTACCCGGACGAAGCCTGGGACAAGGTCATGCGGCTGAACGTCGACGCGGTGTTCTTCTTGAGCCGCGAAGTCGGCAAGCACTGCATGATTCCGGCGAGGCGAGGCAGCATCATCAACATCGCTTCCATCGCGGGGCTGCGCGGCAACCCGCCGCCCATGCGCACCATCGCCTACAACACCTCAAAGGGTGCGGTGGTGAACTTCACCCGCGCACTGGCGGCGGAATGGGGGCAGCACGGCATTCGCGTCAACGCGATTCTGCCCGGCTTCTTTCCGTCCAAAATGACTGCCGGCTTGCTTGACGCGATGCGCGATCAGGTGATTGAGAAGACCCCGCTGGCACGTCTCGGTGGCGAGCAGGACCTGATGGGCGCGGCAGTCTTTTTCGCCAGTGAAGCATCACGCCATATCACCGGCCAGTGCCTCGCGGTGGACGGCGGTTCGAGCGCGATTTGAACCGGGAGTTCGCCCGCCGCGGCCGCATCGCGCAACAACTTTTCAGGAGAACTGCCATGACCGATCAAAACCAACAAATACTGCTCGCCGGGCGCCCGGAGGGTTGGGTCGAAGCACGCCATTTCCGGCTTGAACAAGGACCCATTCCAGAGCCGGGCGAAGGCGAGGTCCTGGTGCGCAACCACTGGCTCTCGCTCGATCCGTATATGCGCGGCCGCATGTCGGACGCCAAGTCCTATGCCGAACCAGTGGCACTTGGTGCGGTGATGGTGGGCGGTACGGCGGGTGAAGTCGTGGCCTCACGCGACCCTCATTTCAAGCCGGGTGACCAAGTTGTCGGCATGATGGGTTGGCAGTTGTATGGAGTGGCCCCGGGGCGCATGCTGCAAAAAGTTGAGACCACGCACGTGCCGCTGGCCGCATACCTTGGCCCGGTGGGCATGCCAGGCGTCACGGCCTGGTACGGGCTGAACGCCATCTGCGAACCCAAAGCGGGCGAAACGGTGGTGGTGACAGCGGCTTCGGGCGCGGTGGGCAGCGTGGTGGGCCAACTTGCCAAAGCCAAGGGCTGCCGTGCGGTTGGCGTGGCCGGCGGTGCGGAGAAATGCCGCTATGTGGTGGAAGAACTGGGCTTCGACGCCTGTGTGGACTACAAGGCGGGCAAACTCAAAGATGACTTGAAAGCCGCCTTGCCCAGGGGGGTTGACTGCCTGTTTGAGAACGTGGGGGGCGAAATTTTCGACGCGCTGCTGGCGCGCACCAACGCCTTTGCTCGGATCGCCCTGTGCGGCATGATCGCCGACTACAACACCACCGACCCCTACTGCATGAAAAACGTGCGCACAGTGCTGATCAACCGCCTGAAGCTGCAAGGCTTCATCGTCTCGGAGCACATGGAGCAATGGCCAGTAGCGCTGCGTGAACTTGGCGGCATGGTAGCGGCGGGCAAACTGCACTACCGCGAAAGCATCGCCCACGGACTTGAAAATGCGCCCGAGGCCTTCATCGGCATGCTCAAGGGGCGCAATTTCGGCAAGCAACTGGTCAAGCTGGTCTGACTAATCCGGCTGATTCGACCGATTCGACCGATTCGACAATAGGACGCTCCATGCAAGCCGACACTCGCGACGTCGTTCCGGCACTGGCCTTTGACGAGGCGGCGCTGGCCGACTATCTGCGCAAGCACCTGCCGCAGGCAAAAGGGCCGTGGCAGGTGGCGCAGTTCAAAGGGGGCCAGTCCAACCCAACATATTTACTTACCGCAGTCGATGGGCAGCGTTATGTGCTGCGGCGCAAGCCACCGGGCAAGCTGCTGCCCTCGGCCCATGCGGTGGACCGCGAATTTCGCGTCATGCGGTCACTTGGCGAAAGCGACGTGCCAGTGCCGCAGATGCGTGTGCTTTGCATGGATGAGAGCGTCATCGGCACGTCGTTCTACATCATGGACTTCGTCGAAGGCCGGATTCTGTGGAATCCGCTGCTGCCCGGCATGCAGCGCGACGAGCGCACCGCGATTTTCGACGAGATGAATCGGGTCATCGCGGCGCTGCACCGCGTCGACTACGCCGCACTTGGCCTGGCCGACTATGGCAAGCCGGGCCAATACATCGCCCGACAGATATCGCGCTGGACGCAGCAATACCGCGCCAGCGAAACAGAGCCGATCGCTGCGATGGATCAGCTCATCGACTGGCTGCCGCAGCACATTCCGCAAGGGGAAGAGACAGCGATCGTGCATGGCGACTACCGGCTGGACAACGTTGTCTTCCACCCCACCGAGCCGCGTATTCTGGCGGTGCTCGACTGGGAGCTGTCGACCCTGGGCCACCCGCTGGCCGATTTTGCCTACCACTGCATGGCATGGCGGCTTGAGCCGGGGCAGTTTCGCGGCCTGGTCGGGGGCGATCTGAAGGCCCTCGGCATTCCAAGCGAGGCCGACTACGTTGCGCAGTATTGCAGGCGCACGGGCCGCGAGCCCGTCGCGGCGGGTGACTGGGAGTTCTACGCCGCCTTCAATCTGTTCCGCCTCGCCGCCATATTGCAAGGGGTCATGGCACGTGCATTGCAGGGCAATGCTTCCAGCGCGCAGGCGCTTGAGGCCGGTCGCCGCGCTCGTCCGCTAGCTGAAGCGGCCTGGGCGCAGGTCGAACGCGTCTTCGGGCATTGATCCTCTGCCGACTTCACCACCCAACCATCGAGGAATCCGAATGGACTTCAATCACAGCGAAAAAGTCCGCGCTCTGCAAGATCGCGTAAGCGCCTTCATGGATGCGCACATCTATCCCAATGAAGCGCGCTTCGCGGCTGAAGTCGAGGCTAACCGCAAGGCCGGAAACGCCTGGCAGCCCACGCGGGTGATCGAGGAGCTCAAGGCCGAGGCGCGCAAGGCCGGTTTGTGGAATTTGTTTCTGCCCGAATCCGAGCGTGGCGCCGGTTTGAGCAATTTGGAATACGCCCCATTGTGCGAAATCATGGGCCGCTCGCACATCGCCCCCGAGGCGTTCAACTGCTCGGCGCCCGATACAGGCAATATGGAAGTGCTGGAGCGCTACGGCACACCGCAGCAAAAGATGCAGTGGCTGGAGCCTTTGCTGCGCGGCGACATCCGCTCTGGCTTTGCCATGACCGAACCCGCTGTCGCCTCGAGCGATGCCACCAATATTCAGGCCAGTATCCGCCGCGAGGGCGAGCACTACGTCATCAACGGCCGCAAATGGTGGACGTCGGGTGCCAACGACCCGCGCTGCGAGGTTCTCATCTTCATGGGCAAGACCGATGCCGACAACCCGGACCGCTATCGGCAGCAATCGATGATTCTGGTGCCGATGGACACGCCCGGCGTGCAGGTGCTGCGTCATCTGCCGGTGTTCGGCTACGACGACGCACCGCATGGGCATGCCGAAATTACGTTCACCGATGTGCGCGTGCCCGCCGCCAATATGCTGCTGGGTGAGGGCAGGGGGTTCGAGATTGCGCAGGGGCGGCTTGGGCCAGGGCGCATCCATCACTGCATGCGCCTCATCGGCCTGGCGGAGCGGGCGCTGGAGTCCATGTGCCAACGCGCCGTCACCCGCACTGCCTTTGGCCGCCCAGTTGCCGATCAGGGCGTGACACGCGAGCGCATCGCCAACGCCCGCATTCTCATCGATCAGGCCCGGCTTCTGGTGTTCAACGCAGCGGACAAGATGGACCGCCAAGGCAACAAAGCCGCGCGCAAGGACATCGCCATGATCAAGGTGGTCGCCCCCAATATGGCCTGCCAGGTGATCGACTGGGCCATGCAGGTCCATGGCGGCGGGGGCGTGAGCGACGACTTCGGTCTGGCCTACGCCTATGCCAACGCCCGCACCTTGCGCTTTGCCGATGGCCCGGACGAGGTGCATCGCGACCAGATCGCGCGACTGGAACTGGAACGCTATCGGCCCAAGCGCGAATTGCCCACAAGGTGACGAGCGCCAGCAATCAGCGGCTTTAATAACAGGCGCAACTGGAGATCAAAATGCCATTTGCCAAAGTCAATAACCAGCGCATTCATTACGAGGACAGCGGCGGCAGCGGCCCCGCCCTCGTGTTCTCGCATGGCTTGTTGATGGATGCGACGATGTTCGATCCGCAAGTTGAATATTTTCGCCAGCACTATCGCTGTGTCTGTTGGGATGAACGCGGCCATGGCCAAACCGCAACTGACAGCATCGCCCCGTTCAGCTACTACGACTCGGCCAATGATCTGGCCGCGCTGATGCAGCATCTGGGGATCAAGCGCGCCGTGTTTGCCGGCATGAGCCAAGGCGGCTACTTGTCCTTGCGCCTAGACCCAAGTAAGACGCCGGGCTACAAGCAGATGATCGACATCTGGACCGCACAGGGATTGCCCGACGCCATTGCCGACACCATCGCTGACATCATCCTCGGGGCTGGTGCGCCACAAGCAGCAGCGTGGAAAGCCAAATGGCGTGCCTGGAAGCCGCACAACCTTCTGGCTGCTTTTCAGACTCTTGTGAGCAGAGACGATATTTCTGCGCAGCTGGCAGACATCCGAATTCCTGCGCTAGTCATTCACGGCGATGCTGATATCGCCATTACGCTAGACCGCGCTGTGGATATGCAGAAACGCCTGGCAGGCTCACGCCTGGCAGGCTCACGCCTGGACATCATCGCCGGGGCCGGGCATGCCAGCAACCTGACACATGCAGCGTCGGTCAATGCGGCGATTGAGCGGTTCCTGCAGACTTTACAAGTCGACCCTAACTCGAATCATCCCGGAGACAAGTCATGAACACTCGCCACTTTGATGTCTGGCCCAAGGGATTGCCACATCACCTCACCATTCCAAACACCAACCTGTTTTACAACGCCGAAGTGTCGGCGGCGAGATATCCCGACAAGCCCTATCTGATCTTTTACGACAAGGCCTTGAGCTTCGGCGAGTTCAAGCGTCAGGCCGAGTGGATTGCCGGTTTCCTGCAGCAGGACTGTGGCGTCGTGAAAGGCGACCGCGTGTTGCTCGATATGCAGAACAGTCCGCAATTCGTGCTGGCCTACTACGGAATTCTGCGTGCTGGTGCGGTGGTTGTGCCCATCAATCCGATGAATCTGACTCAGGAATTGGCCCACTATGTTGAGGACAGCGGTTCGACAGTGGCCTTCGTCGGCCAGGAACTATTTGCGCAAATGCGGCCGCTGCTGGGCAAGGGCCTGAGCCAGATCATCGTCGCCGCGTACAGCGACTACATCTCCAGCGCACCGAGCATTACCGTGCCGCCATTTGCTTCGGCGCCACGTGAAAATGTCTCTGAACCCGGAGTGACGCTTTGGGCCGACATGCTGGAGCGACAGCGCGTTCCAGCGCCGCTCAACACCAGCCCGGATGACCTCTGCGTCATGCCTTACACATCCGGCACGACGGGCAAACCCAAGGGCTGCATGCACACCCATCGCAGCGTGATGAGCACGGTGGCCGGTGGTGTGGATTGGTTGCGCATGCCCAAAGACTCGGTGGGGCTTGCAGTGCTGCCCTTCTTTCACGTCACCGGAATGCAGGGCGGCATGAATGGATCGCTCTACAACGGCAACACCCTGGTGCTGCTGCCGCGCTGGGACCGCGAGGCTGCGGCCGAATGCGTGCAGCGCTACAAGGTGGGCACCTGGCAGGCGATTGCGGCCATGGTGGTCGATTTTCTGATGAACCCGCGCATTGCCGAGTACGACCTTTCCAGCGTCTGGAATATGAGCGGCGGTGGCGCAGCCATGCCTGAAGCAGTGGCGCAGAAGTTGCAGGACCTGTGCGGCATTACGTATATCGAAGGCTATGGCATGACCGAAACCATGGCACCGACCCATGTGAATCCGCTGCATCGACCAAAGAAGCAATGCCTTGGCATCCCGATTTTCGACGTGGACGCCCGCATCATCGACCCCCAAACCCTGCAGGAACTTCCGCAGGGCGAGGTCGGCGAAATCATCGTGCATGGGCCGCAGGTGATGCGGGGCTACTGGAAGCAAGACAGGGCGACCGAAGATGCGTTCATGACAATCGACGGCAAACGCTTCCTGCGCACTGGCGACCTCGGGCGGGTGGACGAAGAGGGCTATTTCTTCATGGTCGACAGACTCAAGCGCATGATCAATGCGTCGGGCTTCAAAGTGTGGCCGGCTGAGGTCGAGATGCTGATGTACCAGCACCCGGATATTGCCGAGGCCTGTGTGGTGGCAGCGAAAGATGCCCACCGCGGCGAGACGGTGAAGGCTTATGTCGTGTTGAAGCCCGAGGCGCGCGGCCGCGTGAGCGAACAAAATTGTCGAGTTCGTCGACACGCTGCCCAAGTCGGGGACTGGCAAAGTACAGTGGCGCGCCTTGCAGGAGCGCGAAGCGGCGCTGCAGCATCAGGCACTGTCCTGAAAAACCCACTCATTGCCGTTTAAGAAACCGTATTAGACGTTGCTATTACTGGTTGCGTACGCCTTTACCGAAAAAGCACCGGACGCCAGAAAAACACGCCAGGAGAAGACCTGGATGACGGCAAGTTAGGCGCAATGGATTCCGGCTCCGCATCCCACCGCTGCGTGGGAAGACAGCCCGACAAGCCACCTTTTCCCGCGACTTTGCCAATCTGCCTCGGAACAGGCTGCTCATTTTTCTGAAACATACCGACACGCTTGACACACAAAGCAATAAAAACAAGAATGCGAACCGTTATCAATAACGGAGCATGTCTTGAAAGCAATCAAACCCATCCATCGGTCTGTGATCGTCGGATTGATGTTCGCAGCAACGTCTGGCGCCGCTTCGGCCGACGAGAATCTTCTGGGCTACACCGCGGGGGCGGAAACGGTGCCTGCAGGAACTTCAGAGGCCTATTTCTGGATCACTGATCACAGCGGCAAACGGCGCGGGAGCTATTCGGCACAGTATCTGCGCGCCGAATACGAATACGGCATCACCAACAGCCTGAGTGGTGCGATCTACCTCAACGGCTATCGTCACAGCTACAACTGCGGCACGATAGGCTGCGCCGGGCCGGTAGCGGACGGAGAAATCACCGGCAGTCTCCACCGGACGCAGTTCAGCGGGTTCTCGCTGGAACTGAAAAAAATGCTGCTCTCTCCCTATAAGGATGATTTGGGCGTTGCGCTGTATGGCGAAGTGACCTACGACAGCGTTGACCCGATTACCGGCGAAAAAGGGCAGGGCTATGAGGTGGAGACCAAGCTCATTTTGCAGCGGCCCTATCTCGACGGCCAGTTGCAGTGGATCACCAATCTGGAGCTGGAAGCCGAGTCGTGGCGGCCCAGCGCTGGCGGCGGCACGGAGTATGCGGTGGCCCCGCGGCTGCGAACGGGCCTGTCGTATCGCTTTGCACCGAACTGGTTCATTGGCGCCGAAGGCTGGGTCGATGCCGAGATTCTCAAACCCGCGAATCAATCCTGGGAATTCGATCACTGGGATTTTTTCGCTGGCCCGTCCATTCACTACGGCGGCAAGGCCTGGTGGGCCACGCTGACCTGGGCCCAGCAGATCGGCGGCTCCAACGAGTCGGACAACAACATCACGGGTGTGCATCTTGCCGATCATGAGCGGCGTGAAATCCGGCTCAAGGTTGGCTACAACTTCTGAGGCCTGAATCATTTTTTGAAAGGAACAGGCATGCAAGGATGGCACCCCTATTTATTGATGCCTTTGGCCGCGTTGGTCGCTGCGCCGGTCGGCGCTACCGAATATCTGACAGTTGAGCAGGCACAGAAATCGCTGTTCCCCGAGGCCGATCGATTCATCGCGGCGCCGGTGCAGTTGAGTGCGGAGCAAAAATCCGCGATCGAGGCGCGCTCCGGCTTGAAGCAGCGCTGGGACAAGCAGGAGGTCTGGCGAGCAGAGCGAGCGGGCAAGTTGCTCGGCTGGTTCATCGTCGATGATGTGGTGGGCAAGCATGAATTCATTCATTACGCGGCCGCGCTCTTGCCACAGGGGCGTGTGCGCGGGATCGAGGTCATGATCTACCGCGAGACCCACGGCGATCAGATCCGCCAGTCCAGTTGGCGAAAGACGCTGGAAGGCAAAACGCTGGCCGACCCGTTCAAGCTCGACAAGGACGTGCCCAATATCAGCGGTGCCACGCTGTCTTGCCGCAATGTGATGAGCGGAGTCAAACGCCTTCTGGTGTTGCAACAAGTTGCGTTGCAGGCGGGCACATGAAAGACGAATCCATCACCGTGCGCAGGCTTCGGCCCTTGCTGGGAACCTGGGTGGAGATTCAGGCCACCGGGCGACCGGCTCGGGTAGAGCGGGCCGTGAAAAGCGCTTTTTTGCATATCGCCCGGGTGCAGCAACGCATGAGTTTTCATGCGCCGGACAGCGTGCTGAGCCGCATCAATCTGCATGCGCACCATACGCCCCAGCCCGTTGATGCCTGGACCTGGGATGTGCTGCGCAAGGCGCGTGCCTTGTGGCTGGCCAGCGAAGGCCACTTCGACATCACCTTGGGCGCGCGTCTGGTCGAGCGTGGCGTGCTGCCCGATCATGGCTTTGCCACGCTTGAAGCAGCCATCGGCAGCGATGCGCTGGCGATGTGGCCCGGACGGCGCGTGGGGTTGCGTCGCCCCGTGCTGCTGACGCTCGATGGCATCGCCAAAGGCTATGCGGTGGACCTCGCCATCCAGAGTTTGCAGCGCGCAGGCATCGAGCAGGCCGTGGTGAACGCCGGCGGTGATTTGCGGGCTTTTGGCGCCCACGCCGTGCCTTTGGGGATACGCCAGGCCAGCGGCGCCGTGTACCGGGCAGGGTCGCTGCGCAACGCAGCTGTGGCCAGTTCGATGGTGGGGCATGCGCCATCAGCGCAGCAGAACTTTCCCGGCTGTGTTTTGCACCCCGGTCATGGCAACTGGGACGCGGCGGCGCCTCGGGTTTGGACGGTGCAAGCCGAGACTTGCTGGCGGGCCGATGCGCTGACCAAAGTGGCGGCGCTCTCGGCCCCGGCGCGGCGGAAAGCATTGGTGGCGCGCTTGGGAGGCCGCATTCTTCAGCCTGAAAGGGCTTCAGTACAGGATGCAGCCGCTTGAAAACTTATCCGCGTCATTTCCTATCGGTCTTGTATGCGACCTTGTTCGCACTGCTGACGACGGGCTTGTTGCTGACGCCCGGCGCGCTGCAAATGCGCCTGGATTGGGACATGCCCTGGTCTTTGCCCAGCGGTTTGCGTACCTGGGTGGCTGCGGGCCATGCGCTGAGTTTTCTTTCGATACTCGGCCTCGTCGGGGCGGTGTGGGCCGTCCATATTCGAGCCGGATGGGTCAGGCGGGAGAATGTGCGCAGCGGTCTGCTTCTGCTGGCGGCCTTTGGCTTGCTTAGCCTTAGCGGGCTGGGCCTGTATTACGCCGGAGGTGAAAACCTTCCTGCTTGGAGCGCGGTGGCTCACTTGCTGGCCGGCGTCCTGCTGCCCTTGTTGTTCGTAGCGCACCTGTTGGGCGCCCGCGCAGCGTCGCGTCGAGCATGGCCGCGACACCGCAAAATGTTTCAGCCGACGGCTCAATCGACCGTTGAGCCCGCCGCTCGCGCCAGCACGGCGCGCACTGCGCCCTGCGCATCGCAAACGGTTTCGACCCGGTCGTAAGCCGGATGCTTTTCCAGCAGTTGCATCATCGCCGGGCCTTGGCCGAGGCCGACTTCCATGCCCAGCCAGCCGCCGGGGCGCAGCAGAGGAGGGGCTTCGCGGATCAGCCGCATGAGAATGCGCACGCCGAACGGCCCGCCGTCGAAGGCGAGATGGGGTTCATGTCCGACGATTTCGTGCGGCATGGTGTCCATCTTGGCGGTGGAAATGTAGGGCGGCAACGAGACCACCAGGTCCACCTTGCCCTGAAACTCGGCGCCGAACGGGGCGAGCAGATCGCCGGTATGCAGGCTGACGCGCTGGCCCAGATCGAGATTTTGGGTGTTGGCGCGGGCCAGGTCGATGGCGGTTTGGGAAATGTCGGCGCCATGCACCTGCGCCTGGGGTACGGCGTGCGCAAGCGCCAGGGCGAGATTGCCCGAGCCGCAACACACGTCGATCACGATAGGGGGCGTTGCCGCGGCCTCGGCCATCGAACGCAGTTTTTGCGCTGCGATCTGGCCGAGCAGTTCGCTTTCGGCGCGCGGAATGAGGGCTTCGGGCGAGGCCCGCAGTTCGAGCCCCATGAAGCGCTGCCATCCGGTGAGATAGGCGATGGGCTCCCCGGCCACACGGCGCTCGATCAGCCCGTCGAGCGCTTCGAGCTGCGCGGCGCTCAGCGCGACCAGGGGCGTTTCTGCCGCAGCGTGCAAAGACATCGGGTGTCCGGCGGCCAGCAGCCAGAGGGCACGCAGGGCGGAGGCGGGCGTCTCTTCCGGCTTGTCGGGCAGGATGTCGAGGGCCTGAGTGAGCCGAGCCAGGCGCTGTTCGAACACGGCCTGCGCGTCCGGCCCAAGGGCTTGCAGATCGGGGGCGGTGTGTGCGGGCGGTGATGCGGCGTCGAGATTCAAGAAACGATCTCCTGAGAAGGATGAAAAACGGGCTCGATCAGCGCGGGCCGGGCGTGCAGGTAGCGGGTGGTGCGCCGTTTGGCGTCGATGTCGCTGAGCACGGCAGCGGCTCGGGCCTCTGGAATGGCCAGTGTCTCGGCCAGTTCCGCGGCGCTGTAGCCGTGATTGCGGGCCCAGAGGGCCAGATCCATTTGATGCCAGGGCAGGGCGAAATAAAACTCGTCCTGGCCCTGCGGCAGGCTGTAGGTGTCGGTGGTCGGGGCGGCGTTGCACACGGCATCGGGTAAGCCGAGATGCCGCGCCAGGGCGTAGACCTGGGTTTTGTAGAGGTGGGCGATGGGTTTGAGATCGGCGGAGCCATCGCCGTTTTTCACAAAAAAGCCCTGGTCGTATTCGAGCCGGTTGGGGGTGCCGATGACCGCATAGTTCAGGCGGTCGGCGTGGAAATATTCGAGGGTTTTGCGCAGTCGCTGCTTGTGGTTGGTGGCGGCGACGATTTGCAGATATTCGCGCAGCGGCAGCCGTGCCTCATGCATTTGCCCGTCAGGCGCCTGGGCGATGATCTTGAAATGGTTGATGCCACCAGCCAGCCCGCCGGAGATGGCGAGCTTGATCTTCCATTGCGCGTCGTAGCCAGGCAGCACCGCGCGCACGGCCTCGTCGCGCCAGCGATAGCAGCCGATGGCCTCCAGCGCGGGGGCGATGTTTTCCACCGTGGATTCGATGCCGAGCTGCTGTGCGACCTGCCCGCCCAGAGTCGCGCTGCTGTCCGACGAATCGCGCTCGGGCATGAGCAGGCCGAACACCCGCTGCGGCCCGAGGGCGCGCACAGCCAGAGCCGCGCACACCGAGCTGTCGACACCGCCGGACAAGCCCAGCACCACGCCGCGCTTGTTGAAGCCGCGCAGGGTGTGGAGCAAAAAGTCGGCGATGCGGACGGTTTCAGCCTCGCAGTCGATGGCGAGAACGTCGGAGGTCAGCGCAGGGCGGGCCATTTTTCAGGTCGCCTGTTTGCGTTGCACATAGGCGGCGATGGCGGCCACGCTGTCGAGGTTGTCGGGCACCATTTCGATGTCGGCCACCTGAATGCCCCAGTTCTCTTCGAGGAAGAGGATGAGTTCGAGCACGCCGGTGGAGTCGAGAATGTGCAGATCGAGCAGCGAGTCGGTGTCGCTATAGCTGGTGTCGCGCGCGCCGAGCAAAAAGTTGCTGTCGATGTAGTCGCGAATTTTTTTCTGGATGTCAGACATGAGAATGAAGCCTCGGTGAGAGCAAAGATGAGGAAGGACAGCAGAAGGGGCGGGCTCAGCGCAAGCCGGTTTTTTTGATTTTTCCTGTGTCGGTGCGCGGCAGTGCATCGACAAATTCAACGTATTTCGGCGCCATGAAGTTTTCGATGTGCGCCAGGCAGTGCTTGATCACATCGCGCTCGGTGAGCGTGTAGCCCGGCTTGCACACCACAAAGGCTTTGACCGCCTGGCCGAGCAGGGCGTCGTCCACGCCGATGACGGCGGCCTCAAACACGCCATCGAGTGAATGCAGCACGTTTTCAACTTCACGCGGACTGACTTTTTCGCCCCGGCTTTTGATGATGTCGTCTCGCCGCGCCACGAAATACAGCCAGCCTTCTTCGTCGGTGCGAAACAGGTCGCCCGAATACAGCACCATCTCGCCAGGAATCGGCCCCGGACGCAGACGCTGCGCGGTTTGCTCGGGCTTGCGCCAGTATCCGCGCATCACATGGCTGCCGCGGATGACCAGCTCGCCGGTGCTGCCGTTGGGCAGGCGACGGCCTTCGTCGTCCGCCAGCCAGACTTCTTCATTGGGCATGCCGCGCCCGACGCTGCCGGGGCGCACATCGAGCTGTTCCGGCGGCAGGTAGGTCACCCGCTTGCACTCGGTCAGCCCGTACATGGAAAACAGCGTGGCCTGCGGAAACAGCGCACGAATCTGCGCGATTTGGGTCTGCGGCAAGGCCGCGGCGGTATTGGTGATCAGCCGCAGCGCCGAGAGGTCGAACTCATGCAGCGCCTTGAGGTTGGTCAGCAGGGTGAACATGGTGGGCACGCCGGGAAACACCGTCACCCGCTCCCGCGCCATATTGGCCAGCACCTTGACCGGAAAGGTGAACGAGCGCTCCAGCAGCACGGTGGCGCCCAGGCTGAAGGCCATGAGAACCTGATACAGCCCATAGTCGAAGGCCAGAGGCAGGGCGCAGACGATGACGTCGTCCTGCCGCAGCCCGAGGTAGCCGCGCACCGAGCGCAGCGCGGTGAGCATGTTGAGATGCGTGAGCATCACCCCTTTGGCATCGCCGGTGGATCCCGAGGTGTAAATGATGGCGGCCAGATCCTGATCGATCAGATCGGGTTGCGTAGGCGAGCAGGCCGCGCCGGGCAGGGCGGCAGGAAAGGCGCATTCGCGTGGATCGGGTGTGCCGACGTCCGGCTTGCCCTGCGCGTAGGCCGTGAGCATGTAGCAACGACGCACGCTGGGGTTCAGCGCCAGGGCCGCACGGCTGGTTTCGGCCAGTTCCTGCTGGCTGAACAGAGCGCAGGCTTCGGAATCGTTGAGGATATAAGCCAGCTTGTCAGCCTTGGTGAGGGTGTTGACCGGCATGAACACCGCACCGATCTTGAGCACGGCGTACATGGCCGCGATCATTTCCACGCAGTTGTCGAGAAACAGCGCCACCCGCTCACCGCGCTGCACCCTATGAGCTCGCAGTGCCGCGGCGATGCCCTCCACCCGGTCGGCCAATTCGCCGTAGCGGGCCGTCACGCCTTCGCGCACGATGGCGCGATGTTCGGAAAACTCGGCGGCGATGGTCTCGAAAGTGTGGTGAAGCAGCATGAGCGTCCATTAAAAACGAGGTAACTCAGCATAAAGGCGCAGCGTGCTGAAGCGTCACCCCGCAATCGCACGGAAAGCGCCAGAGTGTGATTTTTTTGGGGGGCGTGGTGGCGCGAAAGCGACGGCGTCCCGCTATGCTTGGATTTTCAATTCAGAGCACAAGCATGGGACTGGGGCTTTACATCATCGGCGACGAAATCCTGTCGGGAAAGCGGCAGGACAAACATTTCCCTCAGATCCTGGCTCTGCTCAAGGCGCGAGAGATGCGGCTGGACTGGGTGAGCTATCTGGGCGACGATCCCGCCCAGCTGACCGAGGCATTTGCCGCCAGTTTCCGGCGCGGCGATGTGGCGCTGAGCTGTGGCGGCATCGGCGCCACGCCAGACGATCACACCCGGCAGAGCGCCGCAGCCGCGCTGGGCCTGCCGCTGGAGTTACACCTTGAGGCCAAGGCGCTGATTCAGCAGCGGGTCATCGAAGCCGGGCTGGGCGATGTGGACAGCCCCGCCAACCAGCAGCGCTTGAACATGGGCATGTTTCCGCAGGGCAGCGCCATCATTCCCAACCCTTACAACCGCATTCCGGGCTTTTCCATCCGGCAGCACTACTTCGTCCCGGGCTTTCCGGTCATGGCGTGGCCGATGCTCGAATGGGCGCTAGATGGTCCGCTGGCGCATCTGCACGGCCAGGGTCATCAGGTTGAACGGGCCGTGATCGTGCGCCACGCAATGGAGTCCGACCTCACGCCCTTGATGGAAGACATCGAGCAGCGGTTTGCGGGCGTCAAGGTTTTCAGCCTCCCCAGCGTGGATCACCCGGTTTGGGGGCGGCACATTGAACTCGGCGTGAAGGGCGACTCGGCGGCCGTAAGTGAGGCTTTCGACTATTTGCGAGCCCACCTCCCGAAAGGCAGTTGGGAAGATGCACCAAAATGAGCTGAATCGCACCGAAAAAGTGCATGAGAGTTTTCGGCACTTTTTTGGTGCATTTTTCGCCGTCTGCAAACCCCGTCTTTTCTACTGGTGGGAGGAGCTGGGTTTCAAACGATCTGGGCACGCTTTCTGCTAGATTCCCTGCACTGCGCGGAGCATTGCAGCAAACGATGTCAAGTGGCGTCTTCAGCACGGCCGATGACCACCCCCAACGCATTTCAACCTGACAGGAGATTTTTATGAGCAAAACAGTCGCCGACGTGATGGGCCTGGTGAAAGAGCACGATGTCAAATTCGTGGATTTCCGTTTCACCGACACCCGCGGCAAAGAGCAGCACGTCACGGTGCCTGTCTCGCATTTCGATGAGGGCAAGTTCTCCGATGGTCACGCCTTCGACGGCTCGTCCATCGCTGGCTGGAAGGGCATCGAAGCCTCGGACATGCTGCTCATGCCCGACCCGAACACCGCCAATATCGACCCGTTCTACGAAGAAACCACGCTGCTACTGAGCTGCGATGTGCTCGAACCCGGTGACGGCAAACCCTACGACCGCGATCCGCGTTCCATCGCCAAAAAGGCCGAGGCTTATCTGAAAGCATCGGGCATCGGCGATACCGCCTATTTCGGTCCGGAACCCGAGTTTTTCATTTTCGACCAGGTCCGCTGGAATGTGGACATGTCGGGCTGCTTCGTCAAGATCGACTCCAACGAAGCCGCCTGGGCCACCGGCGACAAGATGGAAGGCGGCAATATGGGCCACCGCCCGTCGGTGAAGGGCGGCTATTTCCCGGTGCCCCCGGTCGACAGTCTGCAGGACATCCGCTCGGAAATGTGCCTGCTGCTCGAACAAATGGGCGTGCCGGTCGAAGTGCATCACCACGAAGTGGCCAACGCCGGCCAGTGCGAAATCGGCACCAAATTCTCCACCCTGGTGCAGCGCGCCGACTGGACGCAGATCATGAAGTATGTGATCCAAAACGTCGCCCACGCCTACGGCAAGACCGCGACCTTCATGCCCAAGCCCATCGTCGGCGACAACGGCTCGGGCATGCATGTGCACCAGTCCATCTGGAAAGACGGCAAGAACCTGTTCGCGGGCAATGGCTACGCCGGTCTGAGCGACTTTGCGCTGTATTACATCGGCGGCATCATCAAACATGCCCGCGCGCTCAACGCCATCACCAACCCTGGCACCAATTCCTACAAGCGTCTGGTGCCTGGCTTCGAGGCCCCGGTGATGCTGGCTTACTCGGCGCGCAACCGTTCGGCTTCGATCCGTGTGCCGTTCGTGCAGAGCGACAAAGCCCGCCGCATCGAAGTGCGTTTCCCCGACCCGACCGCCAACCCTTATCTGGCCTTCTCCGCCATGATGATGGCCGGCCTGGACGGCGTGGAAAACAAGATCCACCCGGGCGAAGCCGCGAGCAAGAACCTCTACGACCTGCCGCCGGAAGAAGAGGCCAAGATCCCGACCGTGTGCTCCAGCCTCGACCAGGCACTGGACTATCTGGACAAGGATCGCGCCTTCCTGACCAAGGGCGGAGTGTTCAGCGACGACTTCATCAGCGCCTACATCGAGCTGAAGATGGAAGAGGTCACCCGCTTCCGCATGACCACGCACCCGGTCGAGTTCGATATGTACTACTCGCTGTAAGGTGGGAGGGTTTTCAAATGCGGCCTTCGGGCCGCTTTTTTTTGGCAATTCCGCCACGTCCTGTCGGCCGGGTGCGCGGCACGCGCGTTGCCAGACTTACACTGACCGTTGATTTTTTGAATGCGCGCCACCATGACCTTGTTTGCCCAATTGACTGCCCGATTGACTGCCCGATCAAGCGTTCGTTACGCCGCGTTTGCTTTGTTCGCGTCCCTGGCGAGCGCCTCTGCCGCTGTGGCGCAGACCGACCCGCAGCGCGTTTACCGCTGCCCGGACAACTCCTACACCAACGATCTTTCCGAGGTGAAGGCGAAGAACTGCAAGCTGATCGACAACGCCAATGTGAGCATCCTCTCCAGTCCGGGCATGACGCCCAAGGTCATCGGATCGGGCAGCAAACCCAGCGCGCAAAATGCAGAGCCGAGCGGCAACCAGGCCGCGCGGGTCGCGCCCTCCACGCAAAAAGAGCGCGATCTCGAGGCGCGGCGCATTCTGGAGCAGGAATTGCAGCAACAGCAGGCGCGGCTCGAGCAGCAACTCAAGGCCTACAACAATGGCCAGCCCGACTACCTGCCCAGCGAACGGCTGGTGGGCGGCGGGGTCAAGGGCGGCGAATACGCCCAGCGCGTGGCGCAGATGAAAGACCAGATCGCCATGACGCAGGCCAATATTGCCGCCTTGCAACGCGAGTTGCAAAAGTATCCGCAATGAACGTCGCAGCGGTCGGCCAGCCGGGCGCGACCGAGTATCCCGGCCTGGAGTGGCTGGCCTCGATGGCCGCCCTGGTGGATGCCGAAGGCGCGATTGAATACGCCAATCCGGCGCTAGAAAACGGGCTGGGCGTCTCTCGCCGTCTTTTGAACGGGCAAAACCTGAGCCACTGGATGGACTGCCCCGCCCTCTGGCAGGAGTCTTTGCTCCAGGTGCGCAGCAATGAGTTCAGCAGCAAGCGCTTCGACTGCATGATGCGGCTGCGCGATTTGCGCGAGGCGGTGCAAGTACAGCTGATCGTGGCGCGCACCGATCATCCTCAGGGCCTGCTGCTCGCCGAGGTGGTGGAGATCAGCCAGCAGTCTCGGCTGGAGCGCGAGGAGCAGTGGCACAACCAGGCGCAGGCTAACAAAGAGCTGATTCGCAATCTGGCGCACGAGATCAAAAACCCGCTGGGCGGCCTACGCGGTGCAGCGCAGTTGCTGCACGCCGAGCTGCCGTCTGCGGAATTGCAGGAGTACACCCAGGTCATCATCGCCGAGGCCGACCGGCTGCAAACCCTGGTGGACCGCCTGCTGGCGCCGCACCGCAAGCCGCATGTGGTGGGCGACGTGAACATCCACGAAGTGTGTGAGCATGTGCGCACCCTGCTGCAGGCCGAGTTTCCGCACGGGCTGACCATCGAGCAGGACTACGACGCCAGCCTGCCCGAATTCCGCGGTGACAAGGAACAGCTCATCCAGGCGGTGCTCAACATCGCCCACAACGCGGCGCAGGCCTTGCAACAGCGTATCGTGCAGGGCGATGCTCGCATCGCGTTCCGCACCCGCGTGGCGCGGCAGATGACGGTGGCCCGTCAGCGCTACAAGTTGGCACTGGTCTTGCATATCGTGGACAACGGCCCCGGGGTGCCAGCGGAACTGAAGGATCGCATTTTTTTTCCGCTGATCTCGGGCCGAGAAGGAGGGAGTGGACTGGGGCTCACCCTGGCCCAGACCTTCGTCCAGCAACATCAGGGAACCATCGAATGCGACAGCCAGCCCGGCCACACAGAATTCCGCATCACCCTTCCGCTGCCTTGAAGGCAGGGCTTTCGTCGCAAGGGAGCGCGCGATGAAACCGATCTGGCTGGTTGACGACGACGCCTCGATCCGCTTCGTGCTGGAAAAGGCGCTGCAGAAGTCGGGCATGGAAGTGCGCAGTTTTTCCAATCCGCGCGACGTGCTCAGCGCCTTTGCCGAAGGCTGCCCGCAAGTGCTCATCAGCGACATCCGCATGCCGGGCGGCAACGGTATCGACTTGCTGCAACAAATCCGCCAATCGCATCCCGGCCTGCCCGTCATCATCATGACTGCCTACTCCGATCTCGATAGCGCGGTGGCCTCGCTGCAGGGCGGCGCGTTCGACTATCTGAGCAAACCCTTCGATGTGGACAAAGCGGTCGAACTGATCCAGCGGGCCGTCGATGAAAGCCTGCGCGAAGAGCAGGCCGATGAAGCGCACAACGAAGCCCCCGAGCTGCTCGGCCAGGCCCCGGCCATGCAAGATGTGTTCCGCGCCATCGGCCGCCTGGCGCATTCGCAGGTGACCGTGCTGATCACGGGAGAGTCGGGTTCGGGCAAGGAGCTCGTCGCCCGCGCCCTGCACAAGCACAGCCCGCGCTCGGGCGGGCCGTTTGTCGCGATCAACACCGCGGCCATTCCGAAGGATCTGCTGGAAAGCGAGCTGTTCGGCCACGAGCGCGGCGCCTTCACCGGCGCGCAGACCCTGCGGCGTGGCCGCTTCGAGCAGGCAGAAGGCGGCACCTTGTTCCTCGACGAAATCGGCGACATGCCGCTTGAACTGCAGACCCGCCTGCTGCGCGTGCTGTCCGATGGACACTATTACCGAGTGGGCGGGCACAGCGCCATCAAGTCGCATGTGCGGGTCATTGCCGCCACGCACCAGAACCTCGAACAACGTGTGGCCCAGGGCCAGTTCCGCGAGGATCTGTTTCACCGCCTCAACGTCATTCGCCTGCGCCTTCCGGCCCTGCGCGAGCGCAGCGAAGACATTGCTCCGCTCACTAAACATTTCCTGCAGCGCAGCGCGCAGGAGCTCGGCGTCGAGGCCAAGCGCATCTCCGCCGAGGCCCTGCGCGTGCTGCAGCAGTTCCCCTTTCCCGGCAATGTGCGGCAGTTGGAGAACCTGTGTCAGTGGCTGACCGTCATGGCGCCGGCGCAGACCATTCAGGTCAAAGACCTGCCCGACGATGTAAAAACGGAAGTCCGCTCTGAGCAAGCGCCGATGCCTGCTGTGGCGGCAACAGCGTCGGCCGATATCCCTTTTATTGCGGCTTCAAACCCCGATTCAACGGCGATTGAGCCGTTGAACGAGGACTGGGAGTACCGCGTCGAACAGGTGGCCCAGGGCTTGATCCGCAGGGGCGAGCCCGATGTCATGCACCATCTGACCCAGCGATTCGAACGCGCGGTGATCGCCGCCGCGCTGGCGCAAACCCACGGTCGGCGCATCGAAGCGGCGCAAAAACTCGGCATCGGCCGCAACACCATCACCCGAAAAATTCAGGAACTGGGGATGGAAGAATGAGCTGAGTCACACGACGGCAATCACCGGCGCGTGATCGCTGGGGCGCTCGTTCTTGCGCGGCGCCTTGTCGATGACGCAGCTCTGCAGCGAATCGCGCAAGCCCTCGCTCACCAGAATGTGGTCGATGCGCAGGCCCTGATTTTTGCGGAAGGCCAGATTGCGGTAATCCCACCAGCTCCAGCTCTTGGGCGGCTGGTCAAAGGCGCGGAAGGCGTCGATCAGTCCGAGCCCGAGCAGCGCCTTGAAATGCGCGCGCTCTTCGGGCGTGCAGTGAATCTGCCCGGCCCAGGCGACCGGATCGAACACATCACGATCTTCCGGGGCAATGTTGAAGTCGCCCATCAGCGCCACTTTCGCATAACGCTGCAGTTCCGCAGCGACCCATGCCTGCAGCGCATCGAGCCAACGCATTTTGTAGGCGAACTTGTCGCTATCCGGCGCCTGCCCATTGGGAAAATAGGCGTCGATCACCCGCAGATCGCCAAACGTCGCGGCAATGACGCGCGCCTGCGCATCCTCGAAACCGGGAATGCCGCGCTGCACCTCCTTAGCCTCGTGGCGACTGAGCAGGGCCACGCCGTTGTAGGTCGGCTGCCCGAGGCACACGCTGTGATAACCCGCATCCAGCAGCTCGGCATGCGGAAACCGTTCATCGGTCAGCTTGGTTTCCTGCAGCGCCAGCACGTCGGGCGACTGGGCCTGCAGCCAGTCGAGCACCTGCGGCAGGCGCACGGAGAGGGAGTTCACATTCCAGGTGGCAATTTTCATGGTCGTCGCTTTTTCAAACGTCCTATTCTGCCTGCGACGCACCAGCGGGAAACTTGCATCTGGATACATTCGCTTTATTTGAGATGTTATAAAGTAACTCCTGTTTTGTCCTCAGAGATTTCTCATGACAGCCCGATCCTTCCTGCTTTACCTCGCTCTTTTGTCGCCGCTCTCGCAGCTGTTCGCCAGCGGGGCGCAGGCGGCGCCGATTTCCATCGTGGCGGCAGAAAGTACCTATGGCGTCATTGCGCAGGCCATCGGCGGCGATGAGGTGAAGGTGGACAGCATCATCAGCAATCCGAACGTCGATCCGCACAGCTTCGAGGCGACGCCGGCCGTGGCGCGCAAGGTGGCGAAGGCGCAGGTCGCCATTCTCAACGGCATCGGCTACGACGAGTGGATGAGCAAAATGCTGGCCGCCAATCCCGCCCCGCAGCGGCAGGTGATCGTGGCCGCCGAACTCGACCCTGCGCTGATCATGGCCGATCGCAATCCGCATGTGTTCTACGATCCGCTGATCGCGCTCAAGGTGGCGGAAAAACTCACGCAACTGCTGCAGCGAGCCGATCCGGCGCATCGCCAAGTCTTTGCCGCGAATCTGCAGGGTTTCAAGGCGCAGTTGAGTCGGCTGAACGAGGCGCAGGCCGCGCTGAAAAAGCAATATCCGCAGCTCAAAGTCACGGCCACCGAGCCGGTGGTCGGTTATCTGCTGCGGCAACTGGGCTGGACCAGTCTGGGCGAGAAATTTCAATTCGACGTGATGAACGACACCGAGCCCTCTCCCGCCGAAGTGGCGCGCTACGAAGACCATCTGCGTCAGCACAAAGTGGCGCTGCTGTTCTACAACCGCCAGGTGACCGACCCGCTGACGGATCGCCTGCGCAGGGTCGCGCTGGATTCCGGGGTGCCGGTGGTGGGGGTGGATGAATTCGTGCCGCCCAAGACTGGCTATGTGCAGTGGCAACTGCAAACCCTCGCCGCGATCGAGCGGGCGCTGGGCAAATCGCATTGACCGTGTCGGCTGAACCTTCCGCGATGAACTCTCCGACCGAATGGGCGGTGCAAGCACAGGGCCTGCGCTGCGCACTCGGGGGGCGCACCGTGCTTGAAGGACTGGATCTGCACATCCGCCCTGGGCAGTTTGTCGGCGTGTTCGGCGCCAACGGTGCGGGCAAAACCACCTTGCTGCGCGCCTTGCTGGGCTTGCAGCCGCTGGAGTCGGGCCGCTTGCGTTTGCTGGGGCAGGAAGGCGTGTCCGCGCGGGCTCACATCGGCTATGTCTCGCAGCGCGACCCGGTTGGCGCCGACAGTTTTCTGCGGGTGCGCAGCTTTGTCGCCACGGCCTGGCAGGGCGAACGCTGGGGGCTGGGGCTCGGAGGTGCGCAGCAGCGTGCGCAGGCCATCGATGCGGCGCTGAAGGCGATGGAAATGGGGTCGCTCGCCGAACGCGGCATGGACGCGCTCTCCGGCGGGCAGCGCCAGCGGGCGCGCATCGCCCAGGCGCTGGTCAACCCGGTGCGCATGTTGCTGCTGGATGAACCGCTCTCCAACCTCGACCCCCAGGCGCAGCAGCGCATTTTGCAAACGGCGCGCCGGTTGTGTACCGAGCAGGGCATGACGGTGTTGATGACCGCGCACGACATCAATCCGTTGCTGCCGCATATGGATCAGGTGCTCTACCTCGCGGGCGGCCGGGGGCGGCTGGGCACGGTGGATGAGGTGGTCAACGCACCGGCGCTGTCGGCGCTGTATGGTCTGCCGATGGCCGTGGCGCGCGAAGGCGGCTATCTGTTCATTCATCCCGCCGGTGGCTTCATGCCCGAAGAGGCCGCACATTGTGGGCACGATCACGGTCATGCCGGCGAAGGAGAGGGCGCATGATCCTCGGTCTGGAATATGGCTTCATGCGGCATGCACTGCTGGCGGGCAGCGCGATTGCGGTGTTGAGCGCCGCCGTGGGCTATTTCATCACCTTGCGGCGGCAGGCGTTTGCCGCGCATGCGCTGTCGCATGTCGGCTTCACCGGCGCGGCGGGGGCCATTCTGCTGGGTCTAAGCCCTTATCTCGGCCTGTTTGCGTTTACGCTGACCAGCGGCGTTGCCCTGGCGCTGACGGGCGGGCGCATCCGCCAGCGCGATATCGGCATCGGCATGGTGCTCATGTTCGCCCTGGGGCTGGGCGTGCTGTTTCTCAATCTCTACACCGCCAACGCGCAGTCGGCGATGAGCATTCTGTTCGGCAGCATTGTGGGCATCACGACGGCGCAGGCGGCATTGTCGCTACTGGTGTGTGTGGCCGGTCTGGCGGGGCTGGCCGTGCTGTATCGCCCGCTGTGCTTCGCCAGTTTCAACCCCGAAGGCGCTCAGGCGAGGGGGGTGAATACCCGGCTGCTCGATCTGCTGTTCATCTTGCTGGTGGCGGCCACGGTGGCGATTGCCGTGCCAGTGATCGGAGCCTTGCTGATTTTCGCTTTGCTCATCGGCCCCGCGGCCACGGCGCAGACCGTGAGCCGCAGCATTGCGGGCGGCGTCGGTCTGTCGATGGCGCTCGGGCTGGCGGTGACCTGGGGCGGGCTGGCTGCGGCGTATTACATCGGTTATCCAGCCAGCACCTGGATTGCCTCGCTGAGCTTTGGCCTGTATTTGCTCGGCCATGCCTGGCGCGCTTGGCGGGGCGGTTCGGGTTGAGCTGAGCGCGCCCCGGCTGTGTCAGCCCAGATCGGCATCGAGCACCGCGCCGCGATGCGAACTGCCGACCAGCGCCGCGAACTTGGCCATCACACCGCGGGTATAGCGTCTGGCGGGCGGCGTCCAGGCGGCGCGGCGGCGGGCGAGTTCTTCATCGCTGACGTGCAGGGTCAGGCTCAGGGAAGGCGCGTCGATGGTGATGCGGTCACCTTCCTGCACCAGGGCGATGGAGCCGCCCACCATGGCTTCGGGGGCGACGTGGCCGACGACCATGCCCCAGGTGCCGCCGGAGAACCGGCCGTCGGTGATAAGCCCAACCGACTCACCCAACCCCGCGCCCACCAGCGCCGACGTGGGCGCGAGCATCTCGGGCATGCCGGGGCCGCCCTTGGGCCCGAGGTAGCGCAGCACCATGATGTCGCCGGCCTTGATCTTGCCGGCCAGAATGGCTTCGAGCGCGCTTTGCTCGTCGTCGAACACGCGCGCGGGGCCGGTCATGCTGGGCTTTTTCAGCCCGGTGATCTTGGCCACGCAGCCGTCTTCGGCCAGATTGCCCTTGAGAATGGCCAGGTGGCCGTGGGCGTACATCGGCTTGTCGATGGGACGAATCACGTCTTGCTCCGCGCTGGGCTGGGCGGGAACGTCCTTGAGATTCTCGGCCACGGTCTTGCCGTTAATGGTGATGCAGTCGCCATGCAGCACACCGGCTTCCAGCAGAATTTTCATGACTTGCGGAATGCCGCCAGCGCGGTGCAGATCGGTGGCGACATATCGGCCCGAGGGCTTCATGTCGCAGAGCACCGGGGTGCGCTTGCGAATCACCTCGAAGTCTTCAATGGCAAACGGCACTTCGGCGGCATGCGCAATGGCCAGCAGATGCAGCACCGCGTTGGTCGAGCCGCCCGTGGCCATGACCACGGCAGCGGCGTTTTCCAGCGCCTTGCGGGTGACGATGTCGCGCGGCTTCAGCCCGGCGCGCACCGCGGCGAGCAACGCCTGGCCGGAATCGCGCGCGGACTGCACTTTTTCCTCATGCACATTGGCCATGGTGGACGAGTAGGGCAGCGACATGCCCATGGCCTCGATGGCGCTGGACATGGTGTTGGCGGTGTACATGCCGCCGCAGGAGCCGCTGGTGGGCACAGAGCACTGCTCGACGGCGTCGAAATCGGCATCGCTCATACGCCCGGCGGCGTGTTCGCCCACGGCCTCGAAGACCGAGACGATGTTCAGATCCTTGCCCTTGTAATGGCCTGGCAGGATGGTGCCGCCATAGACGAAGATGCCCGGCACATTGCAACGGAGCATGCCGATCATGGCGCCGGGCATGTTTTTGTCGCAGCCGCCCACGGTGACCACGCCGTCCATCCACTGGCCCTGCACGCAGGTCTCGACGCAGTCGGCAATGACCTCGCGCGAGACCAGCGAGTACTTCATGCCCTCGGTGCCCATGGACATGCCGTCGGCAATGGTCGGCGTGCCGAACATCTGCGGATTGCCGCCAGCGGCGCGCACGCCCTCGATGGCGGCGTCGGCCAGGCGCTGCAGGCCGGAGTTGCAAGGGGTGATGGTGGAGTGCGCGTTGGCAATGCCGATCATCGGATTGCTGAAGTCCGACTTCTTGTAGCCCATGGCATAGAACATGGAGCGATTGGGCGCGCGCGATGCGCCCACGGTGATGTTTTCGGAACGCAGTTTCTGGGGCATGGCAGGCAGTGGGAGCAGGTCGACAATAACGTCATTGTCGTGCGGCAAGCGGCGGCGTGCACCGTCATGGAAGCGGCGCAGTAGTATCCAAAGGTAAATATTGGCTTGCCCGCGCGCCGCTTGAAAGGATTGCTCAAGGCAAGCCCGTACACTTCACGCCCATGCTGATCCACCCCGACTTCAATCCCATAGCCCTGGAACTTGGCCCGATCAAGGTGCATTGGTACGGCATCATGTACCTGCTGGGCTTCATCACTTTTTGGCTGCTGGCGCAAAAGCGCCTCAAAGACCAGCCTTATGCGCGCCAGGGCTGGACCTCGCGCGATATCGAAGACTTGCTGTTCGCCGGTGTGTTGGGCGTGATTCTGGGGGGGCGCACCGGCTACGTGTTGTTCTATCAACCGGCCTATTACTTCTCTCATCCGGCGCAGATCGTCGCGGTGTGGGACGGCGGCATGTCCTTCCACGGCGGGCTGCTCGGCGTGATGGTGGCGGCTTACTGGTTTGCGCGCACCCGGCGCTACTCGTGGCTGCAGATCATGGACTTTGTCGCTCCGCTCATTCCGCCAGGCCTGGCGTTCGGGCGCATCGGCAACTTCATCAACGGCGAGTTGTGGGGACGGCCAGCGCCCGCTTGGTGGCCGGGAGCGATGATCTACCCCAAGTCCGGCAGCATGGTGCCGCGCTTTCCCTCCGAGCTCTACGAAATGTTCCTCGAAGGCATTGTGTTGTTCGTGGTGCTGTGGTGGCTGTCGCGCAAAGAGCGGCCGCGCGGTTTCATTGCCGGGTGCTTCGCGCTCGGCTATGGGCTGGCGCGTTTCACCGATGAATTTTTCCGCCAGCCCGATGCGTTTCTCGGCTATCTCTGGTTTCACCTCACCATGGGGCAGTTGCTGTCGATCCCGCTGATCATTCTGGGCAGCGGGATGATCTGGTGGTCGCTGCGGCGCAAAAACCGTCTGCTGGCGCTGGGGCAGTCGGCTTCTTGACATCGGTTTCAGCCTGGCGCCGACGCGCTCTCGGGCGGGCCGATGTGCAGGCCGAGCGGCCTGGCGCGCCGCGCCAATTGCAGCACAGCGCGGTCGCGGCTCAACAGGTTTGCTGCATGCTGCGCCAAGGCGAGGTCGAGAAACATTTGGTCGTCAGGATCGGCACACACCAAGCAGTGCTGCGCTGGCGGTGTGGTGCAGCACTGCCCCCAACGCGCAAAACAATCGGCCAACTTATCGGCTGATGCCTGGGGGTCGAACCGCCTGGCCAGCGCCGGATACTGCACCACGCGCAAGGCCTCGACCTGCATGGCGGCACAGTAAATCCAGCGCACGCGGCCGCGCTGTATGGCCTCGGCCCAAGGACGCACGCGCGGGTCGTCGAACAGCGCCCAGTCGAGCAGCACCTGGGTGTCGAGAACGCACAGGGCAGGGCGAAGCAAAGGGGAGGTCATGCGGGGGAGGTGTCTGCCGGAACCTGATTGAGCGTTGATCCCTGAACCCTACTGGGACAGGTGGGCAAGGTCACTGCGCTTGGGGACGTCTGCGCGAGACGTCACGCGCACACACAGAATTTCCAAGCCCGAAGCACAAATTTATCGGTTCAGGAAATGCCGACCCAGCCAAGCCCGACAGACGAAACTGATTGTAGGGCGATGAATCGCGGCCGGGGAAGAATCAGAGCAATTTGCCCTCGGCGCCCAGGGCATCGTCGAGCTGACGGGTGAGTTGGGCCACGGCCTGCGCATCTTCTTCAAACGCCAGCGACGCCTGCGCCGAAGCGCCTGCGGCCTTGTTCGCATTGCGCGACTCGATCAGGCTGTGCGCCAGATTGAGCGCGGCAAGCACGGCGATCCGCTCGCGGGCGCGCACCTTGCCCATATCGCGAATGGCGCACATCTCGGTGTCCACTTCGCGCACGGCGGCCAGCAGCGCGGCTTGCTCGTCGGCGGGGCAGGCCAGGGTGTAGATCTGGCCCATGATGTTCACATCCAGCGTGGTCGTGCTCATGCGTGTGGGTCGGGCTCGCCCGAAATGGAAGGGGTCTGATCCAGCCGTGCCAGCAATCGGTCGATGCGCTGGGTGGCGTCGTGCAGGCGCTGACGCATCTGGTCGCGCTCGGCTTCGAGCGATTGCACCCGCTCGGCCAGCAAGGCGTTGGTGCGCAGCAACTCGTTGTGACGCAGCAGCAGCCGCTCAACGCGCGATTGCAACTGGGCGATGGCGGGGGAGGGCTGTCGTTCGTCCATGCGAGGCATTCTAAAGTCGGCCACCCGAGAGTCGGCAAAAACGACGCTGTCGCCCGGCTAACATGACGGTCGTTGGTGCTCGCGCGGTGGTTCACGCTGCGCAGTTAAACGGGAAACAGGAAGAGCCATGCCCCCGGCAGATGCTCCGGCCTGTGCTGCCCCCGCAACGGTCAGCGACCGAAGGCGCAAGCCTTCCGTTCGGACAAGCTCTCCACTGAATTTTCGGATTTGGGAAGGAGGTTCGGATCGCGTCGCCAGCCCGGATACCGGCCAACGACGAGAAGACGCGCAGCTTCGGGGCGAAGGGGCGCATCAAGGCCAGCCGGGTGCGCGCAGCGCAGCCCTGCGAAGGTTGAGATGCGCTCTGGGCCCTGCCGCGGCGCACTTCAGCCGCGCCAGCCGTGCGGGGGAACACGGCAGCGCTCATTCATCCGGAAATTCAGTCATGTCTCAGCAGTTCCCTTCAAACGGCGTTGCTCCAGCCTCGTCTGGGCCTCGCGTGGTCCACGCATCTCAACCGATTTTCTTTCGCACCGCGCTGGCCGCGGCCATCAGTCTGGCCGGGCTGAACGCGCAGGCGCAGACCGCTCCGGCCGACGCCACCACGCTGCCGCCGGTGGTGGTGTCGGCCACGGGCTACCCGCAGCCGCTGGCCGATGCCTTGCCGGGCGTCAGCGTGATCACCCGCGAGCAGATCGAGCAAAGCGGTGCACAAAACCTCACGACCTTGCTGCAGCAGGTGGCTGGCGTGCAGGTGACGAGCAACGGTGGCCCTGGGCAGTCGGGCAATGTGTATGTGCGCGGTTTTGGCGGGCCGGATGTGCTGGTGCTGCTCGACGGCGTGCCCATGAACGCACAAGACGCCACGGGCGTCGCGTATCTCAACAACTTCACCACCGATCAGATTCAGCGCATCGAGATCATCCGCGGCAATGTGTCGGCCATCTACGGCTCGGGCGCGATCGGCGGAGTGGTGTTGATCACCACACGCGCGGGCAGCAAAAAGCCGCAGGCCTCGATCTCGGTCACTGCAGGCAGCCGCAACACGGCCACCGTGTCGGCCAACGCCAGCGGACAGGTCGGCAACACGGCCTTGCAGGCAGGAGTCAGCCGCTATACGACGCAGGGCGTCAGTGCAATCAACCCCGCCCAGCTCAGCAATGCCAACCCGAACAGCAACGGCTACGGCAACACGACAATGAACGGCTCGATCGTGCAGACCCTGGCGCCGGGGCAGTCGCTGGGCCTGCGCGCATTCAGTAGCAAGGGCCGCGCCAGCTACGACAGCTATGGCGTCTACGCCAGTCCGACCGATACCAATCTGAGCAGCACCTCGCAGGATCTGTATCAGCTGTTCAGCGACAACCAATTGACCGCCGCCTGGAAGTCTCATCTGAGCGTCTCGCAGCAGAGCACCACCAACACGACCGAGAACTTCAGCGCCTACCCCTACAGCGGTACTTATCGCACCCGGGTTCAGCAACTGCTGTGGCGCAATGTGGTGCAACTCGGCAGCGGCTGGACGGCCACGGGTGGGCTGGAATGGAAGAGCCAGGGCATCAGTTCGATCACCGGTTCGATTCCCTCCAGGGATCGCCAAGCCAAGGCGGCCTTCGTCGGACTGGACGGCAGCGTCAACGGCAACGAGTTTCAATTGAATCTGCGCCATGACGCGATTGACGGCTACTCGGGCCAGAACACCGGCTATTTCGGCTACGGACGAGAACTGGGCAGCGGTTTCAAAGCGATTGCCAGCTATTCCACCGCTTTCAATGCGGCGCCGCTGGGCTATCTGTACGCGCCTTACTACGGCAACGCCAATCTGAAGGCGGAGAAGGCGCACTCTGTCGAGGCCGGTTTGCAGTGGTCACAAGGGGCGAACGTGCTGCGGGCCACGCTGTTCCAGACCAAGGCGACCGACCAGTGGCAGTATGACTTCACGACCAGCACCTTCCAGAACATCGCCAGCAGCCGCACGCGGGGGTTGGAGTTGACCGGGCGCGGCGCGTGGAAGGGCTGGGCGTATGACGCCAACCTCACGCTGCAACAACCCGTGAATACCAGTCTGCCCGGCGACCCGACGCTGCAGCGCCGCGCCCGCAGTCTGGCCAATGTCTCGGTCAACCACGAGCTCGCCTCAGTGCTTTATGGCGCTGCGGTGCATTACAGCGGCCCCCGTTGGGATAATGGTTCGACCGGCCGGGTCACGCTAGGGAGCTACACCACGGTCGACCTCACCGCCAGCGGCGCGGTGTCGAAAGACTGGAGCTGGAATGCGCGGGTGCAAAACCTGTTCAACAAGAAGTATCAGACGGTTTACGGCTACAACCGCGAACCGCTGGGCGTGTTCGTCGGTCTGACCTGGCGGCCTGCGTTCTGAGAGGGCGTGAACAAATCCGCCATGCGCTTTGAACGCTCAGCAAGCCCCGGTGCACGCAGTTTGTCGCTGTGGCGCCTGGGCTTGCCGCTGCTGCTCGCCGCGGTCGTCGCGGTGGCGCTGTCGGTCGGGGAGGGTGGCTGGAATGCAGACATCGTCTGGCAGTTACGCCTGCCGCGGGTGCTGGCCGGCATGGGGGTGGGCGCGTTGCTGGCGCAGGCGGGGCTGGCCATGCAGATTCTGCTGCGCAATCCGCTGGCCGATCCCTATGTGCTCGGGGCATCCGGCGGCGCAGGCTTGGGTGCCATCGTGGCGCTGCTGCTGGGCGCGGCCTTGTGGCTGGGCAGCGTGATCGGGGCGGGCGCGGCGCTGCTTGCGCTGCTGCTCATGGGGCGGCGCATCATGGCGAGCCGCGATGATGAAGCCTCGGCCCAGCTCATTCTGATTGGCGCCATGCTGGCCGCAATGGCCGGGGCGCTGTCCACCCTGCTGCTGACCCTGGTGCCCGATCAACAATTGCGCGGGGCGATGTTCTGGCTGGTGGGTAATCTTTCGGGGGCCACGCATGGCCTGTGGCTGTGCGGGCTGGCTGTGTTGGGCGCCGTGTGGCTGCTGTGGCGTCAGCGCCGCTATGACCGGCTGCTGCTCGGCAGCGAGGCCGCGTGGCTGCTCGGCGAGCCGGTGACGCGGGCGCGGTTGGAACTCGTGCTCTTGGCCGCTTTGGCCACAGGCGCTTCGGTGGCGGTGGCCGGTGCGGTGGGGTTTGTCGGGCTGGTCGTGCCGCAGGCCTTGCGGCTGGTCGGTCTGCAGCGCATGCGCGATCAGGCCTGGGCTGCACCCCTGGCCGGGGCAGCGCTGGTTGTGGCGGCCGACACGCTGGCTCGCGGGGTCGTCATGCCCTATGAGCTGCCGGTCGGTGCGGTCACAGCACTCGTCGGCGCGCCGGTGTTCATTCTTATGTTGCGGCGGGCGCGATGAAGCCGGACGCCTGGCTGCAGGTTGATGCGCTCGATGTCGTGGCCGCCGCGCATCAGTCGGCCTTAGCCCGCAATCTGTCTTTTCGCCTGCAGCCGGGGCAGCGGCTGGGGCTGATTGGTCGCAACGGCGCGGGCAAGTCCACCTTGCTGCGACAACTGGCCGGGCTACTTCCTTTGCATGGCGAACGCGCCGCGGTTCAGCTGGCCGGGCAGCCCTTGTCTGAACTGGGCCCGGAGCGTCTGGCAGCGCTGCGCACCCTCATGCCAGCCCAGCCGCGCGACCGCTTCAACCTGTCGGC
>NZ_NCKP01000112.1:0-2808 GCF_002282795.1 Thiomonas sp. 13-64-67 | reverse complement strand
GGCGTGAGGCGGAATTCGTGCGCGTTCTCGCCCCAGGTGTAGGCGCCGCCGCTCTCCGAGATCACCGTGCCGAACTGCGCATTGGCCAGCACGTTGGCCCACGGCGCGGGGGTGTTCTGTCCCGCCGCCAGGTCGATCACATACTCGCGGCCATCGGCGCTGAAGCCGCCGAAGCGGTTGCCCAGCAGCACGGCTTGGGTGGCCGTGTCGGTCACCGCGACCGCGTTGTCCGCGCGCGTCGATTCGGCCAGTCGCGGGCGCGAGGGGATGAAGGCCTCCGGCAGCTTGTGCAGGCGCCGGCGCCCGACCTGCTCGGCCAGCGATCCGCGGCTATCGCTCAAGATCACGCGCGCGGCGGACTGCACCAGAATGCGGTCTTCGCTGGAAATCTGCTGCGCCGGACGCACGAAAATGCCGCCAGGGCGGTCGATCAGACTGGCTTCCACACCCGATGAAATCAGCCCCATGATCTGATCCTGCAATTGCTGGCGGTAACCGGCGTTGTCCTCGTTCCAGATCACCAAGTCAACCGCCAAGCCTTTGAGGCGCCAGTAGGCGTGCGCCTGCACCAGTTGCCGCACCAGTTCGATGTTCGCGGGGTCGGCGATGTGCAGCAACACGATGGGCAGGTCGCCGGAAATGGCCTGGCCCCACAAGCCTGACTGGCCGCGCCGGTTGGCGCGCAGGGTGGCGGCGTCGGCGCGCAGTGACGCGTGGGCATAGAGCAGGCAGGACGCCATGTCTTCGTAGAGCTGCGCATCGACCTGGCTGCTGTTGAGCTGGCGCAGCATGACCTGGCTATGCGTCCACGCGAGGTCGAACACCCGGTCGGCCAGATGCCGGTCGCGGAATTTTTCGATGAGTTGCAGGCAGGCGTCGCGGCTGTCGCCCACGCCGGTCACCATGTCCACCAGCGCCGATTGCTCGGGCTCGAGGGTGATGCGGCAGCGGATGGCGACGATGGGGTCGAGCACCGAGCCTGCGCTATTGGACAGGTTGCGGGGACGCTGGCCGACGCTGTCCATGGCCTGCGGATCTGAGGTGCTGCGGCCACGGCCAATGAATCGGGCGCGATCGGTTTCGTAAGAAATTTCGTCGATGTGGGCGTCGTGCACAGCCAGCAGATGGCACATCCACGGCACCGCTTCGGCACTTGAGCGTGCACGCCGGGTGCAGACGATGGCCTGCAGCGGGCGCACCAGTTCGGTCTGCACAAACAGCTTGCTGAAGGCCGGGTGCATGGCGTCGGCCAGCGCGGGCGCCAGCACCACTTCGGCATAGGTGGTGATCTCGATCGTGCGACGGCTGCGGCTGCGGTTGGTCACGCGCAGGCGGCGCAGTTCGACATCGTCTTCTGGCGACACCGCGATCTCGGTGTGGGTGTCGAAGTCTGGTGTGCGTGTGCGGAACTCGGCGCGAGCGTCGGAGAAAATCGCCTCGTAGGACTTGAGCGTGCGGCAAGCCGGGTGATGCGCGCTCGACCAGTACGCGGCGCTGCTGACATCGCGCAAATAGCAAAACGTGCCGGCGTCGTCGCGGCTGATGTCTTCGCGCCAGCGCGTCACCGCCATGTCGCGGTGGCGGCTGTAGCCTCCGCCCGCGCTGCTGACCATCACGTGATAGCGCCCATTCGAGAGCAGCTGCACGGCGGGCCGTGCGCGGTCCGGATCGGTGAAGACGCGCAGGCTGGTTTCCGCCACGCGCGTGAGCGCCTGCGGCGAGGCAGCGGCGGTGGCATGGCGATATTCCGCCGCGGTTTTCGGCACGCGCTCCTGCAGTAGCAGCAAGGTGGCGCGCAGGCTGGGGTCGGACTCGAAGCGGCGCTGCATTGGGCGCTGCTGCAACAGATGGTCAAGCGCGAGCAGGCTCATACCCTGGTGATGCGCCATGAACGAGCGCACCACGACAGAGTCCTGGCCGCGCGGCAGGCGTGCCGGGGTGTAGTCCACCGCTTCGTACAGGCCGTAGCGGCCTTCCACCCCGGCGTCGGCCAGGCGTTGCAGGTTGGCGCAGGCGGCAGCCGGGTCGATCATCAACGCCAGGGCCGAGGCATACGGCGCCACCACCCGCTCTTCACTCAGGCCGCGTTTGAGGCCCAGCCCCGGCACACCAAAGGCGCGGTACTGGTAGTTGAACTGCGTGTCCTGCGTGTTGTAGCCCGACTCGGAGACGCCCCAGGGCAGACCCAGCTGCTGGCCGTATTCAATCTGCCGTGCCACTGCGGCCCGGCAGGTCTGGTCGAGCAAGGTGCCAGGCACATTGGGCATCACCAGCAGCGGCATCAGATATTCGAACATCGAGCCAGACCACGACAACAGCACCGGCTCGCCGCCGCTGCTGGTGAGCAAGCGTCCCAGCGCAAACCAGCTGTCCTGCGGCAGTTGTTCCTGCGCGATGGCAACGAAGTTGGTGAGCCGCGCCTCCGAGGCCAGCAGGTCGTAGAACCCGGCATCGAGCCGGCGCTCATCGACGTTGTAGCCTATCGACAGCAAGTCACGCTGGGCGTCGTAGAGAAAGCCGTAGTCCATCAGCGCCATGGCACCCGCCTGCTGCGCCAGTTGTTCGATGGTCTGCAGCAGGTCTGCGGCGCGCTGCTGCAAAGCGTGCGGCGCGGCGCTGCGGGCCTGCACCAGCTGGCGCAGGGTGGGCATGGCCTGCGGTTCGCCGTCCTGCGGCAATGGCGTCCAGGCCGAAAACGGCTGCAGTGTGGCGCTGGCATCGCGGCATTGCGCGCGCAGCGCCTGCAGCCAGAAGGCGACATCGCTGAGGGTGGTGGCGTCGGCGGCTTCCGACGCATCGGGCGTGGCC
>NZ_NCKP01000022.1:0-57692 GCF_002282795.1 Thiomonas sp. 13-64-67 | reverse complement strand
GGCCCCATGCCCCAGACCCGCGAGCACATCCTGCTCGCCCGCCAGGTCGGCGTGCCCTACATCGTCGTGTTCCTCAACAAATGCGACATGGTCGACGACGCCGAACTGCTCGAACTCGTCGAGATGGAAGTGCGCGAGCTGCTGTCCAAGTACGACTTCCCCGGCGACGACACCCCCATCATCAAAGGCTCCGCCAAACTCGCCCTCGAAGGCGACAAAGGCGAACTCGGCGAGAAAGCCATCTTCAACCTCGCCGACGCCCTCGACAGCTACATCCCCACGCCCGAGCGCGCTGTGGACGGTGCCTTCCTCATGCCCGTCGAAGACGTGTTCTCCATCTCCGGGCGCGGCACCGTCGTGACCGGCCGGATCGAGCGCGGCATCATCAAAGTCGGTGAAGAAATCGAAATCGTCGGCATTCGCGCCACGCAAAAAACCACCTGCACCGGCGTCGAAATGTTCCGCAAACTCCTCGACCAAGGCCAAGCCGGTGACAACGTCGGCATCCTGCTGCGCGGCACCAAGCGCGAAGACGTCGAGCGCGGCCAAGTGCTGTGCAAACCCGGCAGCGTCAAGCCCCACACCCACTTCACCGCCGAGATCTACGTGCTCAGCAAAGACGAAGGCGGCCGTCACACCCCCTTCACCGGTGCGGTGGAACTGCCCAAGGACAAGGAAATGGTCATGCCCGGCGACAACGTCAGCATCACCGTCAAGCTCATCGCCCCGATCGCGATGGAAGAGGGTCTGCGCTTCGCCATCCGGGAAGGCGGTCGTACCGTCGGCGCCGGGGTGGTGGCCAAGATCATCGAGTAAATCGTTCAACGGAATCGGCCGACGCCGTTCACTTTAGGCGTCGGCCTTCGCTCTTTGAAGAGAACATCATGCAAAATCAGAAAATCCGTATTCGCCTGAAGGCGTTTGATTACAAGCTGATCGATCAGTCCGCGATGGAGATCGTCGATACCGCCAAGCGTACCGGCGCCATTGTTAAAGGCCCCGTGCCGTTGCCGACGCGCCTGCAGCGGTTTGACATCCTGCGCTCGCCCCACGTCAACAAGACTTCACGCGATCAGTTGGAAATCCGCACCCATTTGCGTCTGATGGACATCGTTGATCCGACGGACAAGACGGTAGATGCTTTGATGAAGCTCGATCTGCCTGCGGGTGTCGATGTGGAAATCAAACTGCAGTGAGCGCACTGCCTTGCAGATCGCAGGGCGGTTGATGTATGATTTAAGGCTTTCTTTCTGGCGAGGCCGGAAAGAGAGTTGGCAGTAAAGTTTGGCAGTAATTGACTCAAGCCGCGTAGCTTGAATCGTTTAAATAACTTACGGGCCTGGCCAATCGTAGCCGGGTAGGAGAAAACAATGAGCTCACATTCAATGGGCCTTGTCACGCGCAAGGTCGGAATGACGCGTGTGTTCACCGACGATGGGGCATCCATCGCCGTCACCGTGCTGGATGCGTCTGGCAACCGGGTGTCGCAGGTGCGCACGCAAGATGTGGATGGCTATAGCGCCGTCCAAGTGGCTTACGGCTCTCGCAAGCCGTCACGCCTTACCAAGGGTCAGGCGGGTCACTTGGCGAAAGCCGGGGTCGAGCCGGCGGAAATCCTCAAGGAATTTGATCTGCCCGCTGAAAAAGCGGCTGATTACGCGCTGGGGGCGACGGTTCCCGCTTCGCTGTTTCAGGTGGGGCAGATGGTCGATGCGCAGGGCGTGTCGATCGGCAAGGGCTTCGCTGGCTCGATCAAGCGCCACAATTTTTCGTCCAACCGCGCCTCTCACGGTAACTCGGTCACCACGCGTGCGCCGGGTTCCATCGGTATGGCGCAGGACCCCGGACGTGTGTTTCCTGGCAAGCGCATGGCGGGTCAGATGGGCAATGAAACCGTGACAGTGCAGAACCTGGAAGTGGTTCGCATCGACGAAGTGCGCCAGCTGATCCTCGTCAAGGGTGCGGTGCCGGGCTCGCGTTCGGGCTTTGTGTTTCTGCGTCCCGCGGTCAAGTCTGCGACAGGAGGTCAGTGATGCAGCTCGATTTCATCAATGCGCAGGGCCAGCCTACTGAGAAGTTTGAGGTCAGCCCCGAGGTGTTTGGGCGTGACTTCAACGAAGATCTGGTTCACCAGATCGTGATCGCTTATCAGGCCAATGCGCGCCTGGGCAACCGTGCCCAGAAAGACCGTGCGGTGGTCAAGCACTCGACGCGCAAGCCCTGGAAGCAAAAGGGTACTGGCCGCGCTCGTGCGGGTATGACGTCGTCGCCGCTGTGGCGTGGAGGCGGCAAGATTTTCCCGAATTCGCCGGCCGAGAACTTCACGCACAAGGTCAACAAAAAGGCCTATCGCGCGGGGATGCGTTCACTGTTTTCGCAACTGGCGCGCGAAGGCCGCCTCGTGGTGGTCGACACTTTCACCGTGGAGGCGCCGAAAACCAAGCTGGTTGCCGAGAAGTGCAAGGCGATGGGCTTCGACTCGGTGATGATCATTGCTGACGGTGCGGACGAAAATCTGTTCCTCGCTGCGCGCAATCTGCCGAATGTTCTGGTGGTCGAGCCGCGTTACGCCGATCCGCTGTCCCTTCTGTTCTACAAGAAGGTCGTGATGACCAAGGGTGCAGTCAGCCAACTTCAGGAGATGCTGTCATGACGCAGGCCGTTCTCAATCCGCAGCGTCTGATGCAGGTGCTCAGCACGCCGGTCATTTCGGAAAAGGCGACGATGGTCGCTGAAAAGCGCAATCAAGTCGTGTTTCGCGTCCTGCGTGATGCGACCAAGCCTGAGATCAAGGCTGCCGTCGAACTGCTGTTCAAGGTCGATGTCGAGTCGGTCCAGGTCGCCAACATCAAGGGCAAGGTCAAGCGCACTGCGCGTGGCACGGGCCGTCGCAATCATGTTAAGAAAGCCTATGTCTGCCTGAAGGCGGGCCAAGAGCTGAATTTCGCGCAGGAGGGTATCTAAATGCCCGTCGTCAAAGTCAAACCGACCTCGGCTGGCCGCCGCGCCGTCGTCAAGGTCTCGCACCCGCATCTGTACAAGGGTGAGCCCGAGCGTTCGCTGCTCGAGCCCCAGTTCCAGAAGGCTGGCCGCAACAACAATGGTCATATCACCACGCGCCATCGCGGCGGTGGTCACAAGCACCATTACCGTGTGGTCGATTTCCGTCGCGACAAGGACGGCATTCCGGCTAAGGTCGAACGTATCGAATACGACCCGAACCGTACCGCGCACATTGCCCTGGTGTGCTACGCCGATGGCGAGCGCCGCTACATCATTGCGCCGCGCAACCTCGAAGTGGGCGCTACGTTGATGAGCGGCTCCGAGGCGCCGATTCGTGCGGGCAACACGCTGCCTATCCGCAATATTCCGGTGGGTTCAACCATTCATTGCATCGAAATGCAGCCTGGCAAGGGTGCCCAGATCGCGCGTTCCGCCGGCGCTTCTGCGGTGCTGCTGGCGCGCGAAGGCATTCACGCTCAAGTGCGTATGCGTTCTGGCGAGGTTCGCCGCATTCACATCGAGTGTCGCGCCACGCTGGGTGAGGTGAGCAACGAAGAGCACAACCTGCGCCAGTATGGCAAGGCAGGCGCCAAGCGTTGGCAAGGCATTCGTCCGACTGTGCGTGGGGTGGCCATGAACCCGGTCGATCACCCGCATGGCGGCGGTGAAGGCAAGACAGGCGAAGGCCGCGTGGCGGTCAGCCCGTGGGGTACGCCGACCAAGGGTTATCGCACCCGCAACAACAAGCGCACGCAGAGCATGATCGTGTCGCGTCGTAAGAAGTAAGGGATAGCACATGGCTCGCTCACTCAAAAAAGGTCCATTCTGCGACCAGCATCTGCTGAAGAAAGTTGAAGCTGCTGTCAGCACCAAAGACAAGCGCCCGGTGAAGACCTGGTCGCGTCGTTCCACCATCCTGCCCGAATTCATCGGCGTGACGATTGCCGTGCACAACGGCAAGCAGCATGTTCCGGTCTATGTGTCCGACCAGATGGTGGGCCACAAGCTTGGCGAATTCGCGCTGACGCGGACATTCAAAGGACATCCCGCCGATAAAAAGGCGAAGAAGTAAGGCAGACACATGGAAACTCGTGCAACCCTACGCGGCGTTCGCCTCTCGGCCCAAAAAGGCCGTCTGGTGGCGGATCTGATTCGCGGTAAAAAAGTGGACTCCGCTTTGAACATCCTGGAGTTCTCGCCCAAGAAGGCATCGGGCATCATCAAGAAAGTTCTGGAGTCGGCTATCGCCAACGCCGAGCACAACGATGGCGCCGATGTGGACGAACTGAAGGTGACTCAGATCATGGTGGAAGAGGGTGCAACCCTCAAGCGCTTCAGTGCGCGCGCCAAAGGTCGTGGCAATCGCATCAGCAAGCCCACCTGCCATATTTACATTCAAGTCGGGAACTGAGGACGTCATATGGGACAGAAAATTCATCCGACCGGTTTCCGTCTGGCCGTCACCCGCGGCTGGGCTTCGCGCTGGTATGCGCCGAGCACCCAGTACGCCAAGATGCTCAGCGAAGACATCATGGTGCGCGAATACCTGGCGAAGCGTTTGAAAAATGCCTCGGTGTCGCGCGTGCTCATCGAGCGCCCGGCCAAGAACGCCCGCATCACCATTTACAGCGCCCGCCCGGGTGTGGTGATCGGCAAAAAAGGCGAAGACATTGAAAATCTGAAGGCCGAACTGGCCAAGCGCTTGGGCGTGCCGGTCGCTGTGGATATCGAAGAAGTGCGCAAGCCCGAGATCGATGCCCAACTGATTGCCGACTCCATCACCCAGCAGCTCGAAAAGCGCATTCAGTTCCGCCGCGCCATGAAACGTGCCATGCAGAATGCCATGCGTATGGGCGCTCAGGGTATCAAGATCATGTCCTCTGGCCGACTGAATGGCATCGAAATTGCTCGGCGTGAGTGGTACCGTGAAGGCCGCGTGCCTCTGCAGACCCTGCGTGCGAATATCGACTACGCGACTTCTGAAGCCAAGACGACCTACGGTGTCATCGGCGTAAAGGTGTGGGTTTACAAGGGCGATACGCCGGCCAAGGGCGCTATCGTCCCGGCCAAGGCCGAGCCCGCGGCCCCCGAGGAAGATCGTCGCAATCGCCGTCCTGGCGCAGCCCGTCCTTCCGGTGCTCGTCGTGCCGCACCGGCTGCCGATGGCGAAAAATCCGTTGCTGTCAAGCGCGTGCGCAAACCGGCTCAGTCCGGTGGTGCAACTGGCGCCTAACGACAGCGCTTAAGGAGAAATTTCATGCTACAACCCGCTCGTCGCAAATACCGCAAAGAGCAAAAAGGCCGCAACACGGGCCTGGCTACACGCGGCGCCACGGTGGCCTTTGGTGAGTTCGGCCTGAAGGCGACCACCCGCGGCCGCATTACCGCTCGCCAGATCGAATCGGCTCGTCGCGCGATTTCCCGTCACGTCAAGCGTGGCGGCCGGATCTGGATCCGTGTGTTCCCGGACAAACCGATTTCCATCAAGCCCGCCGAGGTGCGGATGGGTAACGGCAAGGGCAACCCGGAGTACTACGTTTCGGAAGTCCAGCCCGGTCGCGTGCTGTACGAAATCGAAGGTGTGCCCGAGGCTATCGCGCGCGAAGCGTTTGAGCTGGCTGCCGCCAAGCTGCCGTTCCGCACCATTTTTGTCACGCGCCAGATCGGCGCCTAAGGAGAGCGATTTGAAAACTTCCGCTCAACTCACCGAACTGCGCGCCAAGGATATTCCGGCGCTGCAGACCGAACTCGACAGTCTGCTCAAGGCCCACTTCAATCTGCGTATGCAGAAGGGCACGCAGCAGCTTCAGAATACGTGCCAGCTGGGTAACACCAAGCGCGCCATTGCGCGGGTCCGTACCCTGATTCAAGAAAAGAAGGCCAAGGGTTAAGCCATGACTGAACAAAAGAAAGTGCAGCGCACGCTGGTCGGCCGTGTGGTCAGCGACAAGCGGCAGAAGACGGTCACCGTTCTGGTCGAGCGCCGTATTCAGCACCCGATCTATGGCAAGTTGATTGCGCGCTCCAAGAAGTACAGCGCGCACGACGAGTCGGGCCAGTACCACCTGAACGATGTGGTCGAGATCGCGGAATCGCGTCCGATCTCCAAGACCAAGGCGTGGGTGGTCAGTCGTCTGATCACCAAAGGTCAGGTGATCTGATCGCAGTTATCTTCTGCTGATTTGCGTTTTTCAGCCCCTTTTGCGTTTGTTGCGCAGAGGGTGGCTGTATAAATAGATCAGGGCCCGTCGCCCGTTTGTTCCGCCAGATGCGGAGCAGGCGGGCGACGGGCTTTTTGCACTGTTCTTTTTTCCGATCGTCTCACGCCGTCAGAATTGCTTGCACGTCTTGCCTCTGCATACCCGCACAGGATGTACGGTACGCGCGCAACGGACTACAGTGTGTTGAGGGCCCTGACGGCCCCGGCTGATGCCGCCAAGGCTCACAAGGACAAGGCGGTCTCGGCTGAACAACAACACAGCACAGGAGACACAATGAAAACGCCCAAGGCCAAAGAACAGGTAACCGCACCGCCGGTCTGCACGCTGTCGTATATCCATCCCGAGCCGGACAGCCCCTGGCTGACCTATCTGGCCCAGGTCGATCGGGTACTGCCTCATCTGGGGCATTTGGCCCGTTGGGGAGAAACCTTGAAGCGCCCGAAGCGCGCGCTCATCGTCGATGTGCCAATCGAGATGGACGATGGCTCGGTGCGGCACTTCGAGGGCTACCGCGTGCAGCACAACCTGTCGCGCGGACCGGGCAAAGGCGGCGTGCGCTATCACCCCAATGTCACGCTGGAGGAGGTGATGGCGTTGTCGGCCTGGATGACCATCAAGAACGCCGCCGTTGGCCTGCCTTACGGCGGAGCGAAAGGGGGCATTCGGGTGACCCCTTCAGAGCTGTCGCGCAAGGAGCTTGAGCGGCTGACCCGCCGCTATACCAGCGAAATCGGCATCATCATCGGGCCGCAGCAGGATATTCCCGCGCCCGACGTCAACACCAACGGTCAGATCATGGCCTGGATGATGGACACCTATTCCATGAACGTGGGCGCCACCGCCACCGGGGTGGTGACGGGCAAGCCGATTCAGCTCGGAGGTTCTCTCGGTCGGGTCAAGGCCACGGGGCGCGGCGTGTTCGTGACCGGCAGTGAGGCCATCAGGCGCCTGGGCCTTGACGTGAAAAGTTTGAGGATCGCTGTACAGGGCTTCGGCAACGTGGGCGGCACAGCGGCGGAGTTGTTCGCGCAAGCGGGTGCGAAGATCGTGGCAGTGCAGGATCACACCGGCACGATCATTCATGAACAAGGATTGGATGTGGCGGCATTGCTGCGTCATGTCAGCAGTCATGGCGGCGTCGCCGGATTCTCGGGCGCACAAAAAGCCGACGATGAAGCGTTCTGGGATGTGCGCTGTGATGTGTTGATTCCCGCCGCCCTCGAAGGGCAGGTGACGGCCGAGCGCGCCCGCAAAACCACCGCCAAGCTCATACTCGAAGGCGCGAACGGCCCGACCTTGCCCGGCGCAGACGATGTCTGTGCAAGCCGGGGCATTCTTGTCGTCCCCGACGTGATTTGCAATGCGGGTGGCGTGACGGTTTCGTACTTCGAATGGGTGCAAGACTTTTCGAGCTTCTTCTGGGATGAAGACGACATCAACGCCCGCCTCGACAAAATTCTGGGCAATGCCTTGGCCCGGATTTGGGATACCGCAGACCAACTAAAAATCAGCCTGAGAACGGCCGCATTCGTGGTGGCTTGCGAGCGAGTGCTGCAAGCGCGCGAAGAACGCGGCCTTTATCCCTGAAGTCGACTGTCAGCGCCCGGCCCTGGGCGCTCAGAGCTTGGGGCGCGCCACGACGCCGTCATCCAATGACGGCAGCGTCGTGGCCGGGCGGCCCCAGGCTGCGCGTAAACCGTCCAGCAGAAACACGGCAAGGCCCACCCAGACCAGGCCGAATCCGATCATCTTTGCGGCTGCAAAGGGTTCGTGATAAAGCCAGACGCCTAGTGCCAGCTGCAGAGTGGGGGTGATGTACTGCAAAACCCCCAGCAAGGTCATCGACATGCGGCGAGCGCCCGCAGCGAACAGCAGCAGGGGGATGGTGGTGACCGGGCCTGCGGCCACCAGCAGCCAGCGCGTAGAGAGGTCGGCGGAGGCGAACGCGTTCATGCCCTGGGTACTCAACCAGAACAGATAGGCCACAGCCAGCGGGAATAGCACCGCGGTCTCCACGGCGAGGCCTTCAAGCGCGCCCAGCGGCGCGGTCTTTCTGAGCAGCGCGTAGCTGCCGAAGGTGAGCGCCAGGCTGAGACTGATCCAAGGCACATGGCCGACCTCGATCGCCATGACCGTCACGCCCGCCGCAGCAATGGCCAGAGCGACCCACTGCAGACCGCGCAGACGCTCATGCAGAAGAACCGATCCGAGGGCCACGTTGACCAAGGGATTGATGTAGTAGCCCAGGCTTGCGTCCACCACATGGTTGCTGTTCACCGCCCAGATATAGATGCCCCAATTGCTCGAAAGGAGTACGGCACTGAGCGCAAAGCGGGCGAGCAGGGCGGGCTGTTCACGCAGCAGCCGCATCCACGACCAGCGCTTGAGAACCGCCAGCAGCAAAGCGACAAAAAGCAGCGACCACGCCATGCGGTGCGCGAGGATCTGCAGGGAGGGAACCTGTTCGAGCGCCTTGAAGTAAAGCGGAAACAGGCCCCAGATGACGTACGCCGTCAGGGCGTAAACAACGCCGGAATTCATGTGAACGGATGGTTTATTTTGGGCTTGCCGATCACAGATATCGGTAAGCCGGGCTGCACACTGTAGCTGCAGCCGTGAGGATTTGCAGCGCGCGCGGCGCGGCAGCAAAGGAAGGCTCAGACGTTGAACAGAAAATGCAGCACGTCGCCGTCCTTGACGATGTAGTCCTTGCCTTCGGCCCGCATCTTGCCCGCGTCTTTGGCGCCCTGCTCGCCGCCGTACCGGATGAAATCGTCAAACGCGATGGTCTGGGCGCGGATGAAGCCCCGCTCGAAATCGGTGTGAATCACTGCGGCGGCCTGCGGCGCGGTCGCGCCGACATGCACGGTCCAAGCCCGCACTTCCTTCACCCCGGCGGTGAAATAAGTCTGCAACCCAAGAAGTTTGTAGGCAGAGCGAATGAGGCGGTTCAGTCCGGGTTCTTCCTGTCCGAGGTCGGCGAGAAACGCTTGTTTTTCTTCGGCATCAAGCCCGGCGAGTTCGCTCTCCAGCTTGGCGCAGATGGCCACGACTGGGGCGTTTTCCTGGGCCGCATACTCGCGCAGCCGGTCCAGGTGGGGGTTGTTGTCGAAGCCATCCTCCATCACGTTGCCGACGAACATGGCCGGCTTGGCGGTGATGAGGCATAGCGGAGCGATCAGGGCCAGCTCTTCGGCGCTGAGCCCCAGGGCGCGCACCGGGCGGGCTTCGTTGAGCGCGGGGATGATGCGCTCGAGCAGATCGGCAACGCGCTTGGCATCTTTGTCGCCGGAGCGCCCCTGTTTGTTCATACGGTGCAGACTTTTCTCGGCCGTGCCCAGATCGGCCAGGCAGAGTTCGGTCTGGATCACGGCGATGTCCGAGATCGGGTCCACCCGGCCGGCGACGTGAATCACATTCGGGTCTTCAAAGCAGCGCACCACGTTGATGATGGCGTCGGTCTCGCGGATGTGCGCCAAAAACTGGTTGCCCAGCCCCTCGCCCTGGCTCGCGCCAGCCACGAGTCCGGCGATATCGACGAACTCGACCACTGCGGGCAGGACGCGCTGCGGCTTGACGATAGCGGCGAGCTGATCGAGCCGCGGATCGGGCAATTCGACAATGCCGGTGTTGGGCTCGATGGTGCAGAAGGGATAGTTTTCCGCCGGTATGGCGCTTTGGGTCAGCGCATTGAAGAGGGTGGACTTGCCCACGTTGGGCAAGCCCACGATGCCGCATTTCAGGCTCATGGTGTGGGGATGGATGAGCGCGCGCAGGTCGCGCGCGAAGCCAAGGATTGTAGGGGGCCGCCTAATGTTCGATGTGCACCCGCAGCCCCGCAACCCATTGATGACCGGATTTGCCACCGGGGTTCTGAATGTGCTGGATGTCGGGCTGCAGGTAGAGATGGCGGGCGAGTTGCAGCGAGTAAACCGCCTCGACCACGGTTTCGCTGGGCAGCGCCTGCAAACGCGCCTGTGCTACGCCCAAGGTGAGCACGTCGGCAGGGCGGGCGGCGTTCAGCCCCTGAATCCGCACGCCCGCACCGAGATAGCCTTGTACCGGGTTGGACGCAGCCGGGCTCCAGCCGCCTTGCAGGAAAGCGGCCCAATCGCGTCGGTCGGCGTCTTTCCAGCGCCATTCATTCACCGCATACAAGCCGCTGCTATCGGGGCCGTAGGCTGAAGTGCTTTGCTGCAGATGCCAAGCGCCCAGTTTCAGCGTGCCCTGCGTGTGTTCGGCCTCGCCCCAGGAGCGATCAGCCTCGGCGATCCACAGCGCGCCGCGATGGAGGGCGCCCGTCATGCCCGGAGGGTCGCCCTGCCACACGCCCGCTTGCGCCGACCAGCCGTTGCCCAAGGCGAGCCCGCCCATCAGCCCCAGGCCGGGATTGGGGTAGGTGGCGATATTGGCATTGGAGGTCAGCGTCGGGGCGATGCCGAATGAGGCATTGTGCAAATGGCCGGCCACGCCTGTGGTGTCGAACGTATTGTTCACGTCCATGATGCCGCCCTGCACAAAGCCCGGGCCGAACTGCTGGCGGTAGCTGAGCTGATAGACACGAAGGAAATTGGGCGCCCAGAGGTTGCTCGGCAACTGCACCGTGTTGGTCACCGTTTGCAGATTGCCATGGCTGCGCAGGCCCATGAGCATGAGGTCGAACTGGCCGCCCTGCCACCAGCCGGCCTGCGCTGTGTCCAGAGTGAGTGCAGCTTGAAAGGCGGCCACCGAGACGGCCTGGCGCGCGCCCTTGCCGCCGATGACCCCCAGCGTTTCTGCGTCGAGGTGCAAAGACGTGCTCAAACCCTGGTTCCAGGTTTGGCTCGGGGGCGTGATAGGGGCGGTATAGGGCGCAAGCTGCAGACCACTGTCGGTGGTCTGCGCCCAAACGGGAGCGAGTGCAGCGGCGGCGACGACCCCGGCAACTGGAAAAAAGCGCAAACAGTTCATCGGCAAGATTCGCAAATAATAACAACTCTTATTTGCGATTATGCCTGAGCCGTCTGGACACGATCCGCCACCAATCGGCCATCGAGCATTTCCAGCACCCGGTCGCAGCGTGCGGCGATGCGCGGGTCGTGCGTCACCAGCAGCACCGCGCAGCCGAAAGACTGGTTGAAGCGGCGGAACAGCGCGAACACCTCGTCGGCGGCGCGTGAGTCGAGGTTGCCGGTGGGCTCGTCGGCCAGCAGGATGGGCGGGCGGATCATCAGCGCCCGGGCGATGGCCACCCGCTGCTGCTGGCCGCCGGAGAGTTCGGTCGGGCGTTTGTGAGCGTGCATCGCCAGCCCGACGGCGTCGAGCAGTTCGAGGGCGCGCTCGCGCGTGGCGGCATCGGGCTTTGCACCGCCGAGCAGCGCGGGCATCATCACGTTGTCGATCACGCTGAAGGCGTTGATGAGGTGGTGGAACTGGAACACGAAGCCCAGCGAGCGGCCGCGCAGGGCGGTACGTTCGGTATCGTTCAAATCCACGGTGGGGCGGCCCTGCACATGAATTTCGCCGCGGGTGGGCGTATCGAGCAGGCCGATGAGGTTGAGCAGGGTGCTCTTGCCCGAACCGGACGGGCCGATGAGTGCGGCAAACTCTCCGCCCTGCAGCGTGAGGTCGATGCCGTGCAACACCTCCACTTCGAGCGGCGTGCCCACGCCATAGGCCTTGCGCAGGCCGTCAAGGCGCAGCACAGGGGGCGGGGATGGGGTGACGGCGCTGTTCATCGCAGGGGTCAGACGGTGCGAATGGCCTCGACCGGATCGAGGTGCGACGCCCTCCGCGCCGGTGCGAATGCGGCGACGATGCCCGCCAGCGTGGCGATCAGCATGGCCTGCGGCACCAGCCAGGGGCTGATGGTGACCGGAAACAATCGCGGCCCCGAGGTGTTGAACACATACACCAGACTCACCCCGAGCAGCGCGCCGATGGTGGAGCCGATCAGCCCGAGCACCCCGCCCTGGATGAGAAACACCGACATCATGCGCAGCCGGGTGGCGCCCATGGCGCGCAGGATGCCGATTTCGCGTGTGCGCTGCACCACGCTGACCGCCAGCACGCTGGCGATGCCCAGCGCCACCGACAGGGCGATGGAAAGGCGGATGATGTTGGTGGACAGCGACTGTGAGCGCAGCGCGTTGAGCAACTGGCTGTTGGTCGTCATCCAGCTTTCGGCCTTGACGTCGAAGGTACGGGCGATGCGTGCGGCAATCGCCTGCGCGCTGAACAGATCGTGCACGCTCAGGTCGATTTCAGTGGTCGAGCCTGGCAAGCCCAACAGCGTTTGCGCCTGCTGCAGGCCGAGATAAACCTGGCGCTCGTCCACGTCCCGCACGCCGATGGTGAAAATGCCCGCCACGCGGAACGCCTGCGCCTGGCCCGAGGGGCCGGTCAGGCGCAGCGTGTCGCCGATGCTCAGGCCGAGATCGGAGGCCAGCCGCGAGCCGATGAGGATTTTTTCCGCGCCCACGGCAAACTGTCCGGCAACGATGTCGGTATTGATGGGAATGATGTGCACATAGCTCGATGGCTCGATGCCAAGAATGGCCACTGCGCGCACCGCATTGCCGCGCTGGGCAAATGCCGGGCCCGATACCACGGGGGTGGCCGCCTTCACGTCGGGCATGCCGCGGATGGCATGCAGCACAGCGGCGGCATTGTCGATGCCGCGAAGGCGCTGCGGTCGCGGGTCGATGCGCGACAAATACGTGGTGTCGGGCGCGGACGGCGGGGTCAGCGGCACCAGATCGGGCGCCTTCACCACGATCTGCGGCTGGCTGCCCAGGGTGCGGTTGACGATATTGCCTTGCAGCCCGGTGACCAGCGCGGTGATGAACACGATCACCGCCGAGCCCACGGCAATGCCGATGAGAATGAGCAGCGACTGCGCGCGGCCATCGCGCAAAAACTGCAGGGCGATATTCCAGGACAGGCGCATGGGCGAAGCGGCTCGCGGTCTCAGCGGCTCGGCATGGGCAGATCGTTGCCCGAAGCCGCCGAACTGGCAGCGGCGCTGGGCAGCGGCAGCGTCTGCAACCGTACGCGCTCTCCCGGCGCCACACTATTGCCCGCCAGGACCGACTCGCCAGAGGACAGGCCGGAGACCACCTGCGTCAGCGTCAGCCCTTGCAGCCCCAGCTTGACCTGCTGCGCCTGCGCCCGGCCGCCCCGCAGCACCAGCACCGTGGCCTGATCGCCGTTCACGCTGCGCAGCGCGTCGTTGGGCACGACCAGGGTATTGCGCCGCTGCGCGGTGACGATGTCCGCCGACACCGTCATGTCCTGCTTGAGCCAGGCAGGCGGGGAGGGCACGCGCAGGCGCACTTCCAGAGTGCCCGTGGTGCGGTCGACCTGCGGCGCGAGAAAACTCACCTGCGCGGCGAAGCTGCGGTCGGGGTAAGCATCCGCCACACACTGCGCCTGCTGCCCGATCTGCAGATTGCCAATGCTTTGTTCGTTGACCGGCAGCAGGATTTCCGTCGCCCCGTCCATCGCCAGAGTAAAAAGCGTCTGCCCGGGCGTGACCGTATCGCCCACTTCCACATTGCGCGCCAGCACCACGCCCGACACCCCGGCGCGCACCTCATTGCGCGCATTCACCGCGCTGGCGGCATTGAGCGCGGCTTCAAGCACGCGCTGTTGTGCGCCGCCGGGCGCTACGGCGTTGTAAGCCGCCTGGGCGCTGTCGCGCTGCTGGCGGGCGTTTCGCAGGGCGGTCTGCGCCTGTTCGAGTTGCTGCGCCGAGCCGCCTCCCGCGTCGAACACCCCCTGAGCGCGTTTCAGGTCGCGCTCAGCCTGCTCGACCTGCACTTTGGCCTGCGCCAGCGCGGCGGCGGCCTGCGGACGTGATTGTTCAACCAGCTGGCGCAGCGCCGCCCGCGCCTGGTCGAGCTGGGCCGAGGTCTGGTCGGCTCGCAGTTCCAGCAACACTTGCCCGGCCTTGACATGCGCGCCGCGATCGACCAGCCGTTTCACCACGGTGCCGGTGATTTCGCTCGCCACCTGCACCCTGGACGGGGTGATCACATAGCCGGTGGCCACCACGTTTTGCACCAGATTGCGGGTTTCGATTTTGTAGCCGGGCACGACGGGCGGACGGCTGCGCCACCACAGCACGGCGGCCGCAATGGCCAGTGCGAGCAGCACCCAAAGCAGGCGCTGCCAGGGAAATCGGGAGGTTTTGGACGGGGCGGGCATGAGTTGAACGGCGGAGATTTTCGACGCCCGGAGTGGCGTCCGGGCGAAAATTGAACATCATAGAGAGGAGATAAGTGCTGCGCTGCGGGGTTTGCTCGCTGCCGCAGGCGCTGTTGCGCTGCGACAAAGTGCGCAACCATTTTGAGGTCAGAAAACGCCCGCGCTTGCCAGCAAGTGCCCGTTCTGCTTCAATCAAAGCCTCCAGAAGCAGAACGCTATCACCTCACCATGACCGCAAACCGCTTGTTTTTTGGTTTTTGGTATTTCTCGCACCGCACCGGCGGAGGGAGAGGCTGAAGCGCGACCCACAAACGCAGCTCACAAATCCTCAAAAACCGCCGGCCCAGCCCGGCGGTTTTTTTTCGGGCTGGTGTGGCGAAAAGCACGCGGTGCAAACCCCCATGTACGAAGCCCATACCCCAAGTGATCTTGCCGTTGCCTCGGCGGCGGCCTCCCTGTCCTCAATGCTTGCTGGAGAAATTCCGATGCCGTCCAAATCCGCCGCAGAAACCTTGCACAAACCGCAGGAGGACAAGACCTCCCGCACCGACAACGCCCGCATCAAGCACATCGTGCCCCTGCCGCCGCCTGAGCATCTGATCCGCTTCTTTCCCATCGCCGATACCCCGGTGGAAGCGCTGGTGGCAGATACCCGCCACGCTCTGCATCGCATCATCCACGGCGAGGACGACCGGCTGTTGCTCATCATCGGCCCGTGCTCGATCCACGACCCCAAGGCTGCGCTCGACTACGCCCAGCGGCTGGCCGTGTTGCGAAAACAACACGCGGGCGAGCTGGAAATCGTCATGCGGGTGTATTTCGAAAAACCGCGCACCACGGTGGGCTGGAAGGGGCTGATCAACGATCCGTATCTGGACGAGAGTTTCCGCATCGATGAAGGGCTGCGCATCGCCCGCGAGGTGCTGATCGACATCAACCGCTTGGGCGTGCCTGCGGGCAGCGAATTTCTCGACGTGATTTCGCCGCAGTACATCGCCGATCTCATCTCCTGGGGCGCCATTGGCGCGCGCACCACCGAAAGCCAGGTGCACCGCGAGCTGGCTTCGGGGCTGTCGGCGCCGATCGGTTTCAAGAACGGTACCGATGGCAGTCTGCGCATCGCCATCGACGCGATTCATGCTGCGCGTCGGCCGCACTCGTTTCTGTCGGTACACAAGAACGGCCAAGTAGCCATCGTGCAGACCCGCGGCAATAAGGACACCCACGTCATTCTGCGCGGCGGCAAGACGCCGAACTACGACGCCGCCAGCGTGCGCGAGGCCTGCGCCGCACTCGAGGAGGCCAAGCTCGACTGCCGCCTGATGATCGACTGTTCGCATGCCAACAGCGCCAAGCAGCACATGCGTCAGCTCGACGTGGCGCGCGACATCGCCGCGCAACTGGCTGCTGGTGAGCGCTGCATTTTCGGCGTCATGGCCGAGAGCCATCTGCACGGCGGGGCGCAAAAGTTCACCGCAGGCAAGGACGATCCGTCCAAGCTGCAGTACGGCCAAAGCATCACCGACGCCTGCCTGCCGTGGGACGATTCGGTCGAGCTGATGCAGGTGTTGGCCGACGGCGTGAAGGCGCGTCGCAAACACAAGTCAGCGAAGTAAGCTTTTGCTTTTCATGCAACCGTAGGAGACCCCATGCCCGCCATCCGTATCGACCTTTTTGAGGGCCGCAGCCCCGAGGTGAAAAAACAGCTGATTGAAGCCATCACGCAGGCCGTGGTGGACACGCTCAAGTGTTCGCCCGACGCGGTGGACATCATTCTCAACGAGGTGCCCAAGTCGCACTGGGCCACCGGCGGCAAGCTGTGGAGCGAGCCGCGCGAGTGAACGTCCAGTTTCAGACGGGAGCGCCACATGGTGGGCTATAAGTGGTTCGAATCGCTGATGGAGCAGGCCAACAAGCTGCTTCATGTGTTCATGGCCGTCGTGCTGCTCGTGGCCAGCCTGCTGCTGATCTGGCAGTTCGGGCAGGACGTGGTGCAGACCGTGCGCTCCGGCGCGGTGGCGCAGGGGTTTTTGCATGCGCTGGGCAATCTGTTCATCCTCTGGGTGCTGTCTTCGCTGATTTCCGCCGAAATCCGTTACATGCGCACCGGCAATTTTTCGGTGCTGGTGTTCATCGAGGCAGCGCTCATCACTTTGTTGCGACAGCTCATCATCATTCCGGTCGAGAGCCAGGGGCAGTTGCAGAACTGGGCCTGGACTTACGGCCTGATCACCGCGGCGGTCGTGGCGGTGGGCATCACTTACTTTCTGGTGCGCCGGGTGATGCCGGTTGAGCAGGAAGCAGACTCCGGAAGTTGATTGACTACCGAAAAGTACTGAATCTTTCGCTTTCTTATTCCATTCACTTCCTGCTATCTCATCAATAGACTCATGGCCTGAAATGCCCCGCATCGTTCGCCGGGCGCCCCAACGAGGAGAGGGAATCATGGCCAGAATGCGCGCGGTGGATGCCGCGGTTTTAGTGCTCGAAAAAGAAGGTGTGCATCAGGCCTTCGGCGTGCCGGGTGCTGCGATCAATCCGCTGTATTCCGCGCTGCGCAAGAACGGCCACATCGCGCATGTGCTGGCGCGCCACGTCGAGGCTGCGTCGCATATGGCCGAGGGCTACACCCGCACCGCGCCGGGCCATATCGGCGTATGCATCGGCACTTCCGGCCCGGCGGGTACCGACATGATCACCGGGTTGTATTCGGCCATTGCCGACTCCATTCCCATTCTGTGCATCACCGGCCAGGCCCCGCGCGCGCGGCTGTACAAGGAAGACTTTCAGGCGGTGGACATCGAGTCCATCGCCAAGCCGGTGTGCAAGTGGGCGGTCACCGTGCGCGAGCCCGCGCTGGTGCCGCAAGTGTTTCAGCAGGCGTTCCATGTGATGCGCTCGGGCCGTCCGGGGCCGGTGCTGATCGATCTGCCGCTGGACGTTCAGCTCGCCGAAATCGAATTCGATCCCGACACCTACGCGCCGCTGGCGGTGTACAAGCCCACGGCGACCAAGGCGCAGATTGAAAAGGCGCTGGACATGCTCGAAGCGTCCGAGCGCCCGCTGATCGTCGCGGGCGGCGGCGTGATCAATGCCGATGCCACCGATCTGCTGGTGCAGTTCGCCGAGTTGACCGGCGTGCCGGTGATTCCTACGCTGATGGGCTGGGGCGCGATTGGCGACAGCCACCCGCTCATGGCGGGCATGGTCGGTCTGCAAACCTCGCACCGTGGCGGCAACGCCAACTTGCTGGCTTCCGACCTGGTGCTGGGCATCGGCAACCGCTGGGCCAACCGCCACACCGGCTCGCCCGAGGTGTATGCCAAGGGCCGCAAGATTCTGCATGTGGACATCGAGCCCACGCAGATCGGCCGGGTGTTCATGCCCGATTACGGCATCACCTCCGATGCCAAGGCGGCGCTCGAACTGTTCATTGCCGTGGCGCGCGAGCGCAAGGCGGCGGGCAAGCTCAAAGACCGCAGCGCCTGGGCGAACGCCTGCCGCGAGCGCGTGCAGACCCTGTTGCGCAAGTGGGACTACGACCAGATTCCCATCAAGCCCCACCGCGTTTACAAGGAGATGGTCGAGTTTTTCGACGCCAACACGCGCTATGTCACCACCATCGGGCTGTCGCAAATCGCCGCGGCGCAGTTGCTCAAGGTGGAAAAACCGCGCCACTGGATCAACGCCGGCCAGGCGGGCCCGCTGGGCTGGACCATGCCCGCCGCGCTCGGCGTGCGTGTGGCCGATCCGACCGCGGACGTGGTGGCCATTTCCGGCGACTACGACTTCCAGTTTCTCATCGAGGAACTGGCGGTGGGCGCGCAGTTCAAGCTGCCCTACATCCACATCGTGGTCAATAACTCCTACCTCGGCCTCATTCGCCAGGGCCAGCGCCAGTTCGACATGGACTTTTGCGTGCAACTCTCGTTCGACAACGTCAACTCGCCCGAAGTCAGCGGTTACGGTATCGACTTCGTCAAGGTGACCGAAGGGCTGGGCTGCAAGGCCATACGCGTGTTCGACCCCAACCAGATTCAGCCCGCGCTGGCGCAGGCGCGGCAGTTGATGAAGGAGTTTGCCGTGCCCGTGGTGGTTGAAATCATTCTGGAGCGCGTGACCAATATCTCCATGGGTGGTGAAATCGACGCCATCACCGAATTCGATCCTGTGATTGATCTCGTTCCTGCAGAGGCCTGAACCATGCCCAAATTTGCTGCCAACCTCACCATGCTCTTCACTGAAGAGCCTTTCATCGACCGTTTTGAAGCTGCCGCCAAAGCCGGTTTCAAGGCGGTGGAATTTCTCTTTCCCTACGCCCACACCGCGCAGCAGGTGCGCAACGCCGCGCAGCAAGCCGGTGTGCAGATCGTGCTGCACAACCTGCCCGCGGGCGACTGGGATGCGGGCGAGCGCGGCATCGCCTGCCTGCCCGACCGGGTGGATGAATTCCGCGAGGGCGTGGCCCGCGCCATCGACTACGCCACTGCGCTGGGCGTCACCCAACTCAACTGTCTGGCGGGCAAGGCCCCGGCGGGCGCCGATCCTGCCGTGCTGCGCGCCACCTTGGTCGGCAACCTGCGTTACGCCGCAGCGCAACTCGGCGCCCACGGCATCCGTCTGCTGATCGAGCCGATCAACACCTTCGACATTCCCGGTTTTTACCTGCACGGCACGGCGCAGGCGCTGGCCCTCATGGACGAGGTGGGCAGCGACAATCTGTTCCTGCAGTACGACATCTATCACATGCAGCGCATGGAAGGCGAGCTGGCGGCGACGATGCAAAAGCACCTGCCGCGCATCGCCCACATTCAGCTGGCCGACAACCCCGGGCGCAACGAGCCGGGCACCGGCGAGATCAACTACGCCTTCCTGTTCCAGCACCTCGACCGTATCGGCTACACCGGCCACATCGGCTGCGAATACAAGCCCAAGACCACCACGACCGCTGGGCTGGGCTGGCTGGCCGGGCTGTAAACCCAACCCCACGTTCACAATAAAACGGAGATCGACATGGCAACACTGGGATTCATCGGACTGGGCATCATGGGCACGCCTATGGCGGGCCATTTGCTGGCGGGCGGGCATACGCTGTACGTCCACACCCGCAGCAAAGTGCCGCAAGCCCTGCTCGACGCAGGCGCCAAGCCTTGCGCCAGCAATGCCGAAGTGGCGCAGAAGGCCGACATCATTTTCACCATGGTGCCCGACACGCCCGATGTGCAGCAGGTGCTGTTCGCCGACGATGGCGTGGCCCAGGGACTGACGCCGGGCAAGATCGTGGTGGACATGAGCTCCATCGGCCCGGTGGAAACCAAGGACTTTGCCCGCAGAATCAACGCGCTAGGCTGCGAGTATCTCGATGCGCCGGTTTCCGGCGGCGAAGTGGGCGCCAAGGCCGCGAGCCTGACCATCATGGTCGGCGGCAAGCAAAGGTGGCCAACCAGATCATCGTCGCGCTCAACATCCAGGCCGTGGCCGAGGCGCTGCTGTTCGCCAGCAAGGCCGGGGCCGATCCGGCCAAGGTGCGTCAGGCGCTGATGGGCGGCTTTGCGGCGTCGCGCATTCTCGAAGTGCACGGCGAGCGCATGGTCAAGCGCACTTTCCAGCCGGGCTTTCGCATCAACCTGCACCAGAAAGATCTGAACCTGGCGCTGTCGGGTGCGAAGCAACTCGGCGTGGCGCTGCCCAGCACGGCCGTGGCGCAGCAACTCATGTCGGCCTGCGCCGCCAACGGCATGGACGGGCTCGATCACTCCGCGCTGTGCCGTGCGGTGGAGCTGATGAGCCACCACACCATTGCGCCGGACGCCTGAGACGACCGCTGCGACTGCCCCATGACCCTGCCCAGCGCCGCCGACCAGCCCGTCGCGTTGCCCAAGGGCCGCACCCTGGTGATCGGCGCGGGCAAGGCCAGCGGCGCCATGGTCGAGGCGCTGGATGCGCTGTGGCCGCAGGACGCGCCGATTTCCGGGCTCGTCGCGACGCGCTACGGGTATGTGCCGCCGGCGCTGCGCGGCAAGCCGGGCCGCATCGAACTGGTCGAAACGGCGCACCCCGTGCCCGACGCCGCAGGGGAAGCGGCCGCGCGGCGCATGCTGGCGCTCACCCAGGGTCTCACCGCCGATGATCTCGTCGTCTGCCTCATCTCCGGCGGCGGCTCGGCGCTGCTGCCTCTGCCCGCCGAGGGGCTGACCTTGGCCGACAAACAGCGCATCAACCGCGAACTGCTGATGAGCGGTGCCACCATTGGAGAAATGAACTGCGTGCGCAAGCACCTCTCGGCCATCAAGGGCGGACGGCTTGCCGCCGCCTGCGCCCCCGCACAGGTGCTCACGCTGTTGATTTCCGATGTGCCCGGCGACGATCCCGCCACCATCGCCAGCGGCCCTACCGTGCCCGATCCCACCACCTGCGCGCAGGCGCTGGAAATCATCGAGCGTTACGGCATCGGCATTCCCGCGAGCATCCGCGCCGGGCTGCAGAGCGGCGCGCTGGAGACGCCCAAGCCGGGCGACCCCGTGTTCAGCGGCAACCGCGTCGAACTCATCGCCACCCCCAGGCAGATGTTGCAAGCCGTGGCGGACGCCTGCGCCCAAGCGGGCATTGCCGCGCACATCCTGGCCGACGACATGGAAGGCGAATCGCGCGACATCGCGCTGGCGCATGCGGCGCTGGCCCGCAGCGTTGGCGCTGGCCCTCGACGGCGAGGCGGGCGTCTGGGCGCTGGCCGGAGACACCGACGGCATCGACGGCAGCGAAGACAACGCCGGCGCCTGGATCACGCCCGACACCCTCATCCGCGCCCGCGCCGCCGGGCTGAACCCCCGCACTGTGCTCGACGGCCACGACGCCTACTCCCTGTTCGCCGTCATCGGCGACCTGCTGGTGCCAGGGCCGACCTACACCAACGTCAACGATTTCCGCGCCGTGCTGGTGCTTTGATTCCTTCGTAGAAGCCCCGCGGTAAAACCTGTTTACAGCGCATGCTGGCATACTGAGGCGACATGTTCTCCGGAGGTCGCCATGCCGCATCGCCATGCCGCAGTCTGCCCCATCCAACGATCCCTTGCGTCCGCCGCCGCCACGCCGCGTGGGCTGGTTGGTGGCGGTGTTGTTGATTGTGGCGCTGGTCGTGCTGGGCTATGCCAACCGAGGGCGTCTGCAACAGTGGACGCAGGCCTGGATGGGCCATACGGCCGCTGTACCCACGGCAGCCTCCGCCCCCGCAAAGATAAGCAGCGCGCCCGCCGCGCCCAGCAGTGCGCCCCAGCCTGCGGCCTCGGTGGCATCAGCGCCGCTGCAACTGCCCGCCAGCACGGCCTCGCTGCCCGCCTTGCACCGCAGCGATGCGACGGTGCTGCAAGAGCTCGGCGCCTTGCTCGGCAAGCCTGGGCTGGCCTGGCTGGTGCCGCGCCAACTCATCCTGCACTTCGTTGCCCGGCGCGCTGCGCACCACGGGGCAGGGGGCCGATCTGGCCATCGCGCCGGACAATGCCCGCCGCTATGCGCCTTATGTGCAGATGCTCACCGCCATCTCACCGCAGCGCGCCGCGCAGCTTTATGTGCAGCTCTACCCGCTGTGCGAGCAGGCGTGGCGCGAGCTGGGGCATCCCAAAAGCGCTTTCAACGATCGCCTGCTGGCCGTGATCGCCAATCTGCTGCAGGCGCCCGAGCCGCAGGGGGCGGTGCTGTTGCGCCAGCCCAAGGTGCTCTACACCTATGCCGACCCGGCGCTCGAAGCCGCCCCGGCGGGGCAGAAAATCCTCATGCGCATGGGGCTGGAAAACGAGCGCGCGGTCAAGGACTGGCTGCGTCAGTTCCGTCAGGATTTGCAGGCGCAGATGCAGCCTGCGGCAACAGCGCCTTCGCCTGCGCAATGAAGTTGCGCAGCGGCGGCTGCGGGTCATCGCGCCGCCACACCAAGAGCACCTCGGTGCTGGCCTGCACATCGGCCAGCGGCCGGTAGGCGACCCAGGGCAACTGGGCGCGCTGCATCGACGCGGCGACGATGCCCACGCCCAATCCAGCCGAGATCAGCCCGATGAGGGTGGGCATTTCGTGCACTTCCTGCGCGATGTGCGGGTTGAATCCGGCCTGGGCGCACAGCGCCAGCGTCTGTTGCCGCAGACCGGCGCCCAGGCTGGCGCTGTAGATCACAAAGGGTTGATCGCGCAGATCGTTGTTGCGTGGTGCGGATGAAACCCAGATCGAGGCGGTGCGCGAGCAGGTCGTCGATCTGCGATTGCGAAGGCTGCTCGCGCAGATCGAGCGCGACCTGCGGCCAGGCGGCGCGAAAGTCGCGCAGCAGCCGGGGCATCACATCGGTGAAGGGCATCGAGCCGGCAAAGCCCACGGCCAGCCTGCCGGTCTCGCCGCGGCCGACCTGCCGGGTCTGCGCAACGGCGTGTTCCACCGCGTCGAGAATGCTGCGCGCCAGCGGCAGCAGGGCGTCGCCGGCGGCCGTGCGCTGCACTCCGCCGCGCCCACGGGTGAACAAGGGCACGCCGAGCTCGGCTTCCAGCGCCTGGATCTGCTGGCTCAGCGGCGGTTGCGAGACGTGCAGGCGCTGCGCGGCTCGGGTGAAGTGGCGCTCTTCGGCCACAGCGACGAAGTAGCGCAGATGGCGCAAGTCCATATCGAAAACAGATCAGAGTTTTAGAAAATGATATTTCACCTATCAAACAGGCGGACTTAAGCTGTGATGAGGCGGGGCGAGCTGGCCTAGCCGTATCGCCCCCGAATCATCCCGCCCATGTCCACCACCGCTGTGTCCCCATCGCTTCAGGATGCCGCAGGCCCGCCCGAGTGGCTGCGCCGCGCCGCGGTGACGGCGGCGGGCATGTGCGCGTTTTTCACCATGTACCTCACGCAGGGGCTGCTGCCCAGCCTGCAGTCGGTGTTCCACGCCAGCGTGGCCGAGCTCAGTCTGACCATCACCTTCACCACCCTGGCGGTTGCGGTGGCGGCGCCGTTTTCAGGCATCGCGGCAGACCGCTTCGGCCGCAAGCGGGTGCTGCTGGCCTCGCTCGCGGGGCTAGGGCTGTCCACCCTGCTGGCGGCCACGGCGACCTCGCTGCACGGCCTGCTGGTGTGGCGGGCCATCGAAGGTTTGTGCATTCCCGGCGTGTTCACCGCGACGGTGGCCTATATCAGCGAGGAATGGCCGCCCTCCGAAGTTCCGGCGGTGACCGCGCTCTACATCTCGGGCTCAGTGGCCGGAGGCTTCAGCGGGCGCTTCATCGCGGGCATGGTCACCGCGCACGCGGGCTGGCAGGCGGCCTTCGTGGTGCTGGGGGCGATCAATCTGCTGTTTCTGCTGCTCATCGCTCGCGGCTTGCCGGCCTCGCGCCGGTTTGCGGCAAGCCGCGGCGGGGTGCGCGCTGCGCTGTCCGGCTTCGCTTTGCATCTGCGCAACCCCAAACTGCTCGGCACCTACGCCATCGGCTTTGGCATTCTGTTCTCGCAGGTCTGCACTTTTACCTATGTGAGCTTTCATCTGGCGGCGCCGCCCTATGGCTTTGACCTCAAGGATCTGAGCCTGCTGTTCACCGTGTATCTGGTGGGCATGGTGGCCACGCCGCTGGCGGGCAAGCTAGCGTGGAAATTTGGCAAGCGGCGGGTGTTCGTTGCGGCGGTGGCGCTGGGCAGCGGGGGCATGTTGCTGACCCTGCTCAGTCCGGTGTGGGCCATCGTGCTGGGGCTGACGCTGAGTTCCGGCGGCGTGTTCATCGCGCAGTCGATGGCTACGGCGCAGGTGCCCGCGCTGGCGGGTCAGGCGCGGTCAGCCGCCGTTGGGCTGTATGTGCTGTGCTACTACGTGGGCGGCAGCGTGGGCGCTTTCGGCCCGGCCTGGGTGTGGGCGCACGCGGGTTGGGCCGGGTGTGTGGCGCTGGTGCTGATTGCTCAACTGGCCATCGGTGTGGCGGCTTGGCGGATTTGGGCTACACCAGCCGCGCGATCACGTAGGCGAGGAAAGACAGCAGGATGCTGGAGCCGAAGGGAAATAGCCATTCCCGGCCGAACAGTTTGATAGTGAAGTCCAGCGGCATGCGGCCGATGCCGAAACGGCGCAGATGGGGCAGCAGCGCCGAAAACACGATGGACGCGAGAATGAAAACGATCAGCCAACGCATGGTCGGCTCTACAGCGTATGGGTGCGGTCGCCGCGCGCGAAGCCGCGCAGGGCGTGCGCGTCCACCCCGCGGCCCAGGGCGATGACTTTGAACAGTTCGCCCATTTCGCTCTCGTTCAACAGTTTGTTGACGGCGGCGGTCTGCCGCAGGTAGTGCGAGCCGCCGGGCGCGGTTGTGGCCGCGCATAGGGCGGCGGCGCTGCTCGGAGCGACCGGCGGCGGCCCGGCGGCCAGTTCGGCGGCGACGAGATCGAGCAGGCCGCAGTTCATCAAAAAACTGGCCTGGCTGGTGTAGCCCAGCACATCGAGCCCGGCGTCTTGTGCGGCCAGGGCGATGGCGGTGAAGTCGATGTGCGAGGTGATGTCGGCCAGCCCCGGCCACAGCAGCACGTCGTCGAGCACGCGGTGGCGGTAGTGCGCCTGCAGCGTGCCCATGTGGCGCTGCGGGTGGTAGTACTCGCGTTGCGGAAAGCCGTAGTCGATGAACAGCGCCGCGCCGCGCGCAAGTCGGTCGGCCAGGGTGCGCACGAAGGCCAGCGCCTGCGGGTGGATTTCGGTCACGGTGCCGATGGGCAGGGCGTGCGCTTCGGGGGTGGGGGGCAGCAGGGCGGTGGCGCGGTCGGCAAAGACCAGATCGTCGCCCTCTTGCGCCACGCCGCGTTCCATCCAGCCGCCTTCGTGTCTGTGCAGTATTTTCACGGGCATGGCATCGAGCACTTCGTTGCCGATGACCACGGCCTCGAACGTCTCGGGCAAGGCCGTCCACCACTGCACGCGATCAAACAGATGGGGCACGGCGCTGCGCAGCGTTTGCATCTGCCGGTGCTTGAGCGCGCCGGAGACTTCGACAATGGCGTAGTGCCGCGGCGCGCAGCCCAGATGATCGAGTTCGCCCAGTATCTGCGTGGCGAGTCGGCCCGAGCCCGCGCCGAATTCCACCACGGTGTGCAGATCGCCCTGCTGCAGCACTTGTGCCACCTGAGCGGCCAGGGTGCGGCCGAACAGCGGGGACAGCTCGGGTGCGGTGACAAAGTCGCTGTCGCTGCCGAAGTCGCCAAACTGTCCGGCCTGCCCGGTGTAGTAGCCCAGGCCGGGTGCGTAGAGCGCCTGTTGCATATAGGCATCGAACGGCAACCAGCCGCCTCCCGCATGCAGAGCAGCCCTGATTTGCGCCAGGAGTTGCGCGCTGCGCTCCAGCGCCATCGGGGCGGGCGCCGGTAGACTTGCCGACTGTTCGTTCATCAAGACATTCTAGAAAGCATGCCGCCCGACGCCACAACCCTTCCCGTTACCCGACCCAAGGTGCTGGTGACCGGCGCCGCGCACCGGCTCGGGCGGGAAATCGCCTTGCATCTGGCCGCACAAGGCTGGGATGTAGCGGTGCACTATCACCGCTCGAAGTCGGCGGCCGACGCGGTTTGTGCCGAGGCGCGGGCGCTGGGGGCGCAAGCCGCAGCCGTCGGCGTCGACCTGTTCGACCCCGCCGCCGCGCGAGACCTGTTGCCGCAGGCTGTCGCAGCCTTGGGCCGGGTGGACGCGGTGGTGAACAATGCGGCGTTGTTCGAGTTCGACGACGCGCAGCACTTCAGCGTGGAAGCGGCGCAGCGTCACTACCAAGTCAACACCATCGCCCCGGTGCTGCTGGCGCAGGCGCTGCATGCGCAGTTGAGCGCGCGCGGCGCGCAGGGCTGCGTGGTCAATCTGCTCGATCAGAAGCTCGCCAATCCCGATCCGGACTATCTCTCCTACACCCTGTCGAAAGCGGCGCTGCAGGCAGCCACCGTGGCGCTGGCGCAGGCGCTGGCGCCCGTGCTGCGGGTGGTGGGCGTGGCGCCTGGCCTGATGCTGCCTTCCGGCCCGATGACCGACGATGAATTCACCCGCGTGCACAGCCGCACGCCCTTGCAGCGCGGCAGCACGCCGCAAGACGTGGCGCAGGCTGTGCATTTTGCGCTGCAGGCCCGCGCCATGACCGGCGCCACCCTGCTGGTCGATGGCGGCCAGCATCTCGCGGGCACCGGGCGCGACGTGCTGTTTGCCGCGCGCGATCAGGCGCTCCGTTAATTCAAGGAATCTCACCATGTTCAGTGCCCTGTCGCACCCCGCCCTGCGCGCTTGCCGCCGCCTGTTTCTGCAGAACTACGAAGTCAACATCAATATCGGTGTGCACGAGTTCGAGAAGCGGGGCGAGCAGCGTGTGCTCATCAATGTCGATCTGTTCATACCGCTGGCCATGTCCACCCCGCAGCAGGACAAGCTCGACGAAGTGGTCGATTACGACTTCATGCGCAGCGTGATCGCGGCGCGTATTGCGCGCGGCCACATCCATCTGCAGGAAACCCTGTGCGACGACGTGGCGCGCATCATGCTTGAACATCCGCGGGTGAAGGCCGTGCGGGTGTCGACCGAAAAGCCCGACGTCTATCCTGATTGCGAGAGCGTGGGCGTGGAAGTGTTCCATGTGAAGGATTTGCAGCCATGAGCGCTCCGCACGGCCGTTCCGAAGGGGCGCTCAACTCCCCCGGGGAGTCGAGCGAAGCGAGGAGGGTAGTCTCGTCTGACACCTCAGCCGAGTCGCCGCAGGCCGCCGCCACTTATCGCGCCGCCCATAAGGCCTTGTTCGAGAACAACAAGCTCTCCAAGCGGCTGCACCGCCTGATCGGGCAGGCCGTGGTGGACTTCAACATGATCGAGCAGGGCGACAAGGTGATGGTCTGCATGTCCGGCGGCAAAGACAGCTACGCCCTGCTCGACATTCTGCTGAGCCTGCGCGAACGCGCGCCGATCGACTTCGATCTGGTGGCCGTCAACCTCGACCAGAAGCAGCCCGGCTTTCCGCAAGAGGTGCTGCCCGACTATCTCAAGAGCCGAGGTGTGCCCTTTCACATCGAGGAGCAGGACACCTATTCCATCGTCAAGTCCATCATCCCCGAGGGCAAGACCACCTGCGGATTGTGCTCGCGGCTGCGGCGCGGCATTCTCTACCGCGTGGCGGGCGAACTGGGCGCGACCAAGATCGCGCTCGGCCACCACCGGGACGATATTCTCGAAACCTTTTTCCTCAATCTGTTCTTCGGCGGCAAGCTCAAGGGCATGCCGCCGAAGCTGGTGAGTGATGACGGCAAACACGTGGTCATCCGCCCGCTGGCCTATGTGGAAGAGGCCGATCTGGAGCGCTGGGCCGAGTTGCGCGCCTTTCCGCTCATTCCCTGCACTTTGTGCGGCAGCCAGGAGAATGCGCAGCGCAAACAGGTCAAGGCCATGCTGCGGCAATGGGAGCGCGAGACGCCGGGCCGCACGCAGACCATGTTCAACGCGCTCACGCAGGTAGTGCCTTCGCATCTGGCCGACCGTAGCTTGTTCGACTTCGCGAGCTTGCGCGCCACCGGGCTGCCCGACCCGATGGGCGACATCGCCTTTGATGCGGAACCTTGCAGCGGCGCAGGCGAACTCCCGCGCGCACAATCCGTCCAATGGTTTTGAAGTAGAGGAGAACAGGCCATGCGCTCACCTAACAGCCTAACCCGCCTTTGGCATTCCGCCCGCATCGGCCTGTTGCTGGTGCCCGCGCTGCTGCTCGGCGGCTGCGCTAGCCTGACAGATTTGCGCGCCACCGTCGTCACCCCCAACCCCGCGCCGCAAGCGCTGGTGGGCGCCCAGGTGCAGGTGCAGGCCGCGCCCGGCAATGCCGACAGCGCCGACGCCTACACTCTGCAGTCCGCCGTGCTCGACGCCATGACCCAGGCCGGCATGGTGCCCTTGCTGGGCACACCGGCGCCCTATACCGCGCGCTACGCCTACACCGTGCGTCTCGATCTCGAAGCCACCTACGGCCCTTCGGTCTGGCCTCCGCCCGTGCTGCTGCCCAACGGCGCGGTTTATTTTCCCGGAGGCTGGGGCGGCTGGGGAGGCGGGATGTTCGGCTGGATGCCGCCGCCCAACTATTACGAGCGCAGTCTCTCGCTCGAAATCCGCGACACCGCCACCGGCGCTCTCATCTGGCAGTCGCACGCCAGCACCGGCGGTTACGAACGCGGTCTGGCCTCGGTGGCCCTGCCGCTGGCGCAAGCCGTGCTGCGTGGATTCCCTTCGGAGTACGGCGAGCACAAGGTGCTGTTCCCGCGCTGAGGGCGGAACGGATCGCACATTAAACAAAATGTCACATTTGCAACTTATGGTCTCGACTTTCTCTTTTGAGCGAGTCGAGCCATGCAATTTCCCAAATCTGCTTTAGCCCTGGCGGTTGCCGCGGCACTCTCTTTGTCAGCCTGCGGTGGCGGGGGTACCACCACCGCGTCCAACCCGCCTGACCAGCAGGCCGCAGCGCAAACCGGGGTCTTTCTCGACTCCGCCGTGGCCGGGGTGGACTACACCACCGATAGCGATGCCACCCCGCGCCAGACCAACGCGGCGGGGCAGTTCTTCTACAAATCCGGCGAGACCGTCACCTTCAAGCTCGGCGGTGTCTTGCTGGGTCGCGCCATGGGCGCCGATGTGGTGGCGCTGGCCGACCTCGATGGACAGGGCGAAGACGCCCCCCGCACCCAGAACACCGCGCAACTGCTGCAGGCGCTCGATGACGACGGCGACCCGAACAACGGCATCGTCATTAGCGATGTGGTGCGCCAGCGTTTTGCCAACATCAAGTGCGATCTGTCCGACCGCACCCAACTGACCGCCCTGTTCCAGCAGCAACTCGCCGATCTCAAGCTCAGCCTCACCGATCCGCGTTACGCCAAGGCGCACCTCGAAGACTCGCTCTCGCTGATTGGCCGCACCGTCACCAGCACCTTCACTTACCAGGGCGCGGGCGCGGCGCAGGGCGCGCAGCTCAGCGTGAGCAAGTACGCCATCGGCAGCCAGAGCCGGTTCAACGTGCCCTATCCCGGCAATCAGAACTACATCAAGGCCGAGTTCCCCAAAGGCTTCCCCATCAGCCTGGGCTCGGGTTTGGCTCTTAAGGGCATGGACAAGCAGGGCAATGTGCAGTTCTGGGTGATAACGGATCGCGGCCCTAACGGAGATTCACCCGACCTGCAGAACGCCGACGGCAGCACCACCGCGACCAAGTCGTTTCCCGCGCCCGCATTCAATCCCGAGTTTGGCGTGGTGACTGTGGGCACCGGCAAGGGCAACCGTCGCGCCACGCTGGAAAGCACCACCCCGCTCAAGGACCTCGACGGCGCTGCGATGAGCGGCCGCCCCATTCCTCCGGGCACGGTCGGATCGACGGGTGAAACGCCGGTCAGCGACACCCTGCAGATTCTCAAAAACGCGCAGGACGGCATCGCATTTGACGTGCACGGCATCGATCCCGAAGCCGTGGTGGCCACGCCCGATGGCAAGTCGCTGTGGATGACCGACGAGTACGGCCCCTTCGTGTTCAAGGTGAACGCCGCCAGCGGCCGGATCGAGACCAAGCTGGCGCCCGGCAGCGGCCTGCCCGACATCGTCAAGTATCGCCAGCCCAACCGCGGCATCGAAGCCATTGCCCTTGCACCCAACGGCAATCTGCTGGCCGGCGTGCAGAGCATTCTCAAAATGGATGACGCCAAAGACAGCAACGGCAAAACGCAGAAAACCACCAAAGCGGTGTTCACTCGCCTGGTGCAAATTCAGCCGGGCGGCGGCACCCGCATGTTTGCGTATCCCCTCACCGATGCCAGCGGGGCCGTTCCCTACAGCAAAAACAAGGATGCCAAGATCGGCGACCTCGTGGCGCTCGACGACAACCGCTACCTCATCATCGAGCGCGGCACGCAAGCCGATGGCAAAGATCACAACATGATCTTTATCATCGATCTCAGCGGCGCGACCGACCTCACCGGCAAGACCATCAACGGCCTGGAGCCCGAGTATCAGACTTCGCTCAAGGCGCTGACCGACGGCGGCATCATCCCGGTGAAAAAGACCTTGCTGTTCGATATGGTCGAAGGCAGCGGCTTTGGCTGGGTGTCCGGCAAGACCGAGGGCATGGCCCTGGTGGACGCACAGACGATTGCTGTGGCCAACGACAACGACTTCGGCCTTGCGGCGGAAATCGTCGGCCCGAATGGCGAAATCCTCAAAGGTGACGATTGCGAAATGGACGCCAGCGGCCAGATCCTGGCGGGTACGGGCAAGTGCACCGCTCCGGGCGCTTACACTTATCGCATCATCCGCGGCAAACCGTGGGAGACGCCTTCGCGCCTGTTCCTCATCAAACTGCCCAAGCCGGTGCTCGACTACGCCTCTTGAGCGCGGCTAAACCATGAAACTCCCGCCTGAGCGATTTGCACAGGCGGGAGCTTTCAATTCAAAAACAACCGCGTCACCGGGTTGTCGGTTTCCTCGGTGTAGTGGTAGCCGAGTTGCTGCAAAAACTGGCTGAACGCCTTTTTATCTGCGGGCGGCACCTGAATGCCCACCAGCACATGGCCGCTGTCGCCGCCCTGGTTGCGGTAGTGGAACAGGCTGATGTTCCAGTCCGGGCTGAGCGCGTCGAGAAAGCGCAGCAGCGCGCCGGGGCGTTCGGGAAAGTCGAAGCGCAGCAGGCGCTCGTTTTCCGCCATGCTCTGCCCCTGCGCGCCACGCGGCGCGGGGCCGCCGACGAGGTGGCGCACATGCACTTTGGCCAGTTCGTTGTCGGTCAGGTCGAGCACGCCGTAGCCTGCGCGCTCGAAAGTCTGCGCCATTTTCTGCGCATCCTCGCGGCCGTTGACCGTCAGGCCGACGAATACATGCGCCTCTTCCGGCCGCTTGATGCGATAGGTGAATTCGGTCACATTGCGCGCGCCCACCAGCCGGCACAGGCGGCGAAAGCTGCCCGGCTTTTCAGGAATGGTCACGGCAAACAGCGCCTCGCGCGCCTCGCCCACCTCGGCGCGCTCGGCGACGAAGCGCAGGCGGTCGAAATTCATATTCGCCCCGCAGGTCACGGCCACGAGGGTTTCGCCCTTGAGCTGATGCTGCGCGCAATAGGCCTTGACGGCCGCGACCGACATCGCGCCAGAGGGTTCCAGCACGCTGCGAGTGTCTTCGAACACGTCCTTGATTGCGGCGCTCACCGCGTCGGTATCGACCACCACGAAATCGTCCACCAGATCGCGCACCAGGCGGAAGGTCTCGCGCCCGACCTGCTTCACCGCCGTGCCGTCGCAAAACAGCCCCACTTCAGACAGCGTGACCCGGCGACCCGTCTGCACGCTGCGCAGCATGGCGTCGGAATCGACCGTCTGCACCCCGATTACCTTGATCTCCGGTCGCACCGCCTTGATGTAAGCGGCCACCCCCGAGATCAGCCCGCCGCCGCCGATGGCGCAAAACACCGCATGAATCGGCGCCTGGTGCTGGCGCAGCATTTCCATGCCGATGGTGCCCTGGCCCGCAATCACGTCCGGGTCGTCGAAGGGGTGGACGAAAGTCAGCCCTTGTTTGTCTTGCAGCGTGAGGGCGTGGGCGTAAGCGTCGCTATAGCTGTCGCCCTGCAGCACCACGTCCACGCTGGCGCCGCCAAAGGCGCGCACCGCGTCGATTTTCACCTTCGGCGTGGTGGCGGGCATCACGATCACCGCACGGCACCCCAGCCGGTGCGCCGACAGCGCCACGCCCTGCGCGTGATTGCCTGCCGACGCGCAAATCACCCCTCGCTTGCGTTCGGCCTCGGTCAGCCGCGACATCTTGTTGTACGCCCCGCGCAGCTTGAAGCTGAACACCGGCTGCGTGTCTTCGCGCTTGAACAGCACCTTGTTGTGCAGGCGGCGCGACAGATTGCGCGCAGGCTCCAGCGCCGATTCAATCGCCACGTCATACACCCGTGCGTTCAAAATACGCTGCAGATAGTCGGTATGCTTCGCGGCCATTTGGATCTTCCCAGAGCAAAAAAGCCGATTCTATGAACCCCGCTGATCGCACCTTGCAGGCATGGCCGTGCTGATGCCGCCCGATTGGGCCGGCGCCTCCCTCGGTTTGTGGCATGAATTGCTGCAGTCCGCCTCCGGGCCAGGAGGGCTTTACGTGTTGGCGGCGCTCAGCTTTGCGGCGGCCACCCTCATCCCCTTCAGCTCCGAAGCCGTGCTGCTGGTGGTGATTGCCGCCCAGCCGCAGCACACCCTGCTGGCCGTGCTCGTCGCCACAGCCTCCAACACCCTCGGCGGCATGACCACCTACGCGCTCGGCCGCTGGGTGCGCCATTGGCAGACCCCCGACGCTTGGCGCTGGGCGCCGCAAGTGCGCCACTGGGGCGCGCCCATCACCGTGCTCGCCTGGGTGCCTGGCATTGGAGACGCCCTGGTCGTCGTGGCCGGCTGGCTGCGCATCAACGCCTGGGCCTGCGCCGCGTGGATGCTGCTCGGCCGCAGCCTGCGCTACATCGCCGTCGCAGGTCTGGCTTGGGCGCTATGAAAAACCGGCCAAAAAAATACCCGGGCGGATGATGAACATCGGCCCGGGTAAGAATCCACCAAAGGAGGAGGTGGAGGAGACAATTGGTGCGTCAAACTCGACGCGTGATGCAATATTAGAGGATGCTTATGTATCTTGCATAGCCCATCCGTGCATCATGGTATTGTTAAATAAGCATTCACTTATTCGATACGTAAGTCATTGAAAAATAATTGAAGTTTTCTGAATTTTGGCGGGAATCTGCCTTAGCGCGTCTATGTCACCCACATCGAAATTGACGCGAGTCAAAGAAATTCGGGTTTAAGGCAATTTCAGCACTGCAGCCAGCACGCCGACTGCAATCACCAGCATGCCGCCGATTTTGATCGTCAGCCGCAGTTCGAGCTCGCGTAAATCCGGTTTGGTGGCCAGATCCGCCTCACCTTGCGCTTCGCGAAAAGCATCAGCCACCGCTTCGGCCTGAGCGTCGGGCATGCCCGATTCGCGCAATTTGCGAATGAATTTGTGCGTGTCTAAGGTCACGGTAGCCATGCAAACAATTGTAGGTCCCCTGGGAAACAGGAGAAACATCGATGCAATGCACCGTGCAATGGGAAGGAAAAGACGCGCAAGGCAACGACGGCATGGCCTTCACCGCCCACACCGAAACCGGCCACACGCTACGCATGGACGGCGCCCCGGCCAGCGCGCCGGGCGAGCCCGGCGGCCACAACCTCGCGCCGCGGCCGATGGAAGTCGTGCTCGCCGGCACCGGCGGCTGTACCGCTTACGACGTGGTTTACATCCTCAAGAAGGGGCGGCAGGATGTGCGCGGCTGCACCGTGCGGCTTGAGGCCGAGCGCGCCGCGACCGACCCCAAGGTGTTCACCCGCATTCATCTGCACTTTGTCGTGACAGGGGTGAATCTGCGCGAAGACATGGTGCGCCGCGCTGTCGAGCTCTCGCATACCAAGTATTGCTCGGCCAGCGCCATGCTGGAAAAAACGGCGACGATGACTTTCAGCGTCGAGTTGGCCCAGGAATGACCGCCGCATCAGCGCCTGTCTGCAATGTTGCATTTTGATGACACTTTGGGCCAGAGCCGCAAAAAAGCTTGAGGACAATCATCAAGCGCGATCAAATCTCTAACACGCATGCTATGACATCAATGTTTGCATGTTCATTCCCCCGCCCGCTCAGACATCGCCCTGGAGAGTGTGTCGAGAAGCGGAACACTTCAAACCTAACGGAGCACAGAATGAAAACGCAAAGTTTCACTAAAACCCAAGGTTTCGCAAAAAAATCCCTTATCGCCCTGGCCGTGGTCGGTGCCTTCTCGGGCTCGGCATTCGCGGCTGACAGCGTGCAGCTATACGGCATTATCGATATGGGTGTGACGCATTACTCTGGTCTGGCGCCGACCGTGAACGGCCAACCTGACACCTCAGGCAAAAGTGGTACGGCGTCTTATACCGGCTTGAGCTCTGGCGTGGTCGCTAGCTCGCGCATCGGTCTCAAGGGCACAGAAGACCTGGGCGGCGGCCTGAAGGCTATTTTCCAAGCGGAAACCGGCTTTTGTGCGGCGGGCACCAACCAGACTGGCACAGGCGGCTCTGCTTACTGTACGGGTAGCGGCTTCATGGGCCGTACCACGCTTTTGGGTTTGCAAGGCAACTTCGGTACCGTGCAGATGGGCCGCTACTTCACCAGCATGTTCAACAACGAGGTCAACTACGATCCGTTCCAGGCGGGCTTTACCGGTGCGTACTCGAACTTGAGCCTAGGCATTAATGGCCTTAGCCCGAGCGGCGAAGGTGGAAATGCCTCAGGTGCAGCAGTCAACTATCTACTGCGCAGCAATCAAACCATCACCTACATCTCTCCCAATCTGTCTGGCCTGACTGTGCAGGCGGATTACTCGTTCAACGACGGCTCAGCAACGGCTCCTTTAGTCCAGGGCGGCAACACCACCAAGCTGTGGTCTTTGAACGGCAACTATGCCTTCGGGTCGGCGACCGTGGGCGCTAACTACAGCAAAGTCACCAACGTCACCGTTGCGCCTAGCAGCACAGTGGCCGATGGCGCTTACAAGGTCTGGCAGTTGTTCGGCTCTTACGACCTGAACGTGGTCAAGCTCTCGGGCATTTATGAGCGCGGCACCGCCGACTACTACTCGGGTAACGATTCGTCCTGGTTGCTTGGCGCCACCGTGCCGGTTGGCGCCGGTGCGGTGATGGTGTCGTACAGCCAATACGGCACGTCGCTGGCACCTACGGGCACATCACTCAGCACCTCCAAGGCGAAACAATACGCCATTGGTTACAGCTACAACCTCTCCAAGCGCACCATGCTCTACACCTCCTATGCGCATATGAGCAACGATTCTGCTGGCGCAAATCGCACCGGCACCGCACTGGCCGTCAACGACGCGACCAACTTCAGCGCGGGTGTCACTGGCCAAGGCTCCAACGGCTTCGCTGTGGGCATTCTGCATTCGTTCTGAGACTGACAGCCCGCCAGCTCTGGCGGGCATCACCTAATCTGGCGTGACGGCCAGACTGCACTCAACAGCCCGCCCGCGGGCTGTTTTTTGTTGTTGTGGGGCAACAAAAACCTGAGGTAATTGCTCTTGCCATATGCATCGCCGCTGATGCACTGTTAAATTGTTGAGGTCTCGGAAGCGGAATGCTTTAGGTCTGCGACGAGCTGGGCACAGCAGAGCAAAACTCTGCAGCCCGTCTCTTTACCGGCCATCACGGTCGGCCCTTTACAACCTGGAGATGCAACCATCATGAAAAAATCACTCATCGCGCTGGCTGTGGTTGGCGCTTTTACCAGCAGCGCCTTTGCAGAAGGCAGCAATGTTCAGCTCTATGGCATCATCGACCTGGGCGTCACCCATTTCACCGGGTTGCGGCCTTCGTCGGGCACGGGCACCGTGTCTTCAACGGGCCTGGATTCCGGCGGCCAGTCCTCCTCTCGGATCGGCTTGAAGGGGTCGGAAGACCTGGGCGGCGGTCTGAAGGCGATTTTCCAAGCTGAAACCGGTTTCTGCGCAGCAGGCACCAATCAAAACATCAACGGCACTGGCGGCAATTCGAATGGCTACTGCAGCGGCGGCGGCTTCATGCAGCGCACGTCGATTGTCGGCCTGACCGGCGGTTTCGGTACGGTTGTTGCAGGCCGTATGAACACTCCTTTGTGGAACGATGAAATCGCAGCTGACCCGTTTGGCGCTGGTTTGACGGGCAACATCGACAACATCTCTTATGTGCGCAGTGTGCAACGCGCGAACCAAACAGTCGCTTACGTGTCGCCTGATCTCATGGGCTTTACTGGCACTGCGGTGTACTCTTTCGCTCCTACCTCGGCAACGGTTAATCTGGCACAAGGTGGCAGCACCACCCGGGCCTGGGAACTCAACGGCGCGTACAAAAACGGCCCGATGTTCGCGACGCTCGATTATTTGCGCATCACCAATATCAATGGCTTGACTGCGAATTCGTCTAGCGGCAACGCAGACAAGCATTGGCAAGTAACTGGCGGCTATGATTTCGGTATCGCCAAGGTTACAGGTCTATATCAGGATCTGAAGGTTGATGCTTCCAGCGGCAAGCGGACTGTATGGATGCTAGGCGCTTCCGTCCCGGTGGGCGCAGGTGCGGTGCTGGCTTCTTATGGGCAAGTCAAGGACACGATTTCCAACCCTGACACTGGAAACAATACGGCCAAGCAATACGCTATCGGTTACACCTACTCCCTATCCAAGCGTACCAACCTGTACACCTCATACTCGCACATCAGCAACGACACCAATACGGCACTGGCTGTAGGCGATTCCTCCACTGCGAACCTGGGTGTTGCTGGTCAATCGTCCAGCGGCTTCGCCCTGGGCATCCGTCACAAGTTCTGATCAGCGCAAGCTGCTCTAGCAACTGCCTTGAAAGCCGCCTTCGGGCGGCTTTTTTTCGACTGTATAAATCGCAAAAAGGCCGGGGAGCGGTCGTGTTGCGGCAGGCATAATGCCCGCACAGGAGGGTTGCCCAATGCACATTGTTCTACCGGTTGACGGATCGACTTACACCGCGCGGGCTGCGCAGGTTTTGGTGCAGCAGGTGCGGCAATACAAGGAGCCGCCGCGCATCACCCTGCTCACGGTGGCGCTGCCCATCGGCACGCCGCTGGCGCGCGCGCAGCTCAGCAAGGCCACGCTGGACGAGTATTACTGCGACGTCAGCGCGCAGGCGCTGGCGCCCGCTGAAGGCGTGCTGAAACAGGCCGGGCTGGTGTTCGAGTCTCGTTTTGTGGTGGGCGACCCGGCCGAGCAGATCGCCGCCGAGGTGACGCGTCTGCAGCCCGACCTGCTCATCATGGGCACGCACGGCCACTCGGCGCTCAAGGGCTTCGTTATGGGGTCTGTGGCGAGCAAGGTGGTGGCGTCCACCACGGTGCCGGTGCTGCTGGTGCGGTGAGCCGCCGCGGCGGCGCGTTAACAGGCCCTACCGCTGGCTCAGCGCATTGCCCACCAGCTTGGAGGTGATGTCCACGATCTGAATCATGCGGTCGTAGGCCATGCGGGTGGGGCCGATGACGCCGAGGGTGCCGACCACTTTGCCGTCGGCCGCATAGGGTGCGGTGATGACGGAGAGTTCTTCGAACGGCACAGCCTCGCTTTCGCCGCCGATGTAAATGCGCACGCCATCGGCGCGGGCGGAGGCGTCCATCAGTTTGAGCAACTGGGCTTTTTGTTCGAACAGATCGAAGAGCTGGCGCAGCTTGCCCAGATTGCCCGCAAAGTCGCCGATGCCGAGCAATTGCTGTTGCCCGGAGATGACCACTTGATCTTGTGGCTGCTGCAGCGCCTGGCTGCCGGCCTGCACGCCGGCCTGCATGAGGGCGACGAGTTCACTGCGCAGGTGTTCGACTTCGCTGCCGAGTTTCTGCGCGACCTGCTCGAAACTCAGGCCGGAAAAATGGGCGTTGAGGTAGTTGGTTGCGGTGTTGAGCTCGTTCTGGCTGAGGGCGTGTGGCCAGTGCAGCATGCGGTTTTGCACATCGCCCTCGGGGCTGACGATGATGAGCAGAATGCGATGTTCGCTCAACTGCAGAAATTCGATGTGGCGAAACGCGGCGCTGCGCTGCGGCGCCAGCACCACGCCGACGAATTGCGACAGGCTGGACATGAGCTGTGCCGCCCGCATCATCACTTGTTGCGGCGGGGCGGTGTCGATGTGCTGTTGCAGCGTCTGCGGCAGCAGATCGGTTGGCATCTGCGGCTGGGCGGTGAGCATGGCGCCGACGAACACCCGGTAGCCGCGCGGGGTGGGAATGCGCCCGGCCGAGGTGTGCGGGCTGGCGATCAGGCCCATATCTTCGAGATCGGCCATGACGTTGCGGATGGTGGCCGCAGACAGCTCCAGCCCCGAAGCGCGCGACAGCGTGCGCGAACCCACCGGCTGACCGTCGGCGATGTAGTGTTCGATCAGGGTTTTGAGCAGCAGTCGGGCGCGTTCGTCCATGCGCAAATTTTAGGCCGCAGACGGCGCGCGGGCGCAACGCGCTACGCTGGACTTGCGCCTGTGCTGTAATTTGCCGTCAGGGCGGTGTTCTCCGCCGTGCCTCACCTAAGAACTCCATGCCCCGTACCGTGTTCCAGCAGGTCTTGCTGATCGGCAAATATCAGGCGCCGCAGGCGCAGCGCAAACTTGGCGAGATCGCCGCGCGGCTGAGCCGGGCCGGGGTGGATGTGTGGGTGGGCGAGCTCACCGCGCAGCACACCGAGCTGCCTTATCCGGTGCTGCGCAGCAGCGAGCTGGCCGAGCGCACCGCGCAGGGCGGCTGGGTGGCGGTGGTGCTGGGCGGTGACGGCACCATGCTGGGCGCGGCGCGCAGACTGGCGCCTTTGAGCGTGCCGCTGGTGGGCATCAACGCCGGACGGCTGGGCTTCATGACCGATATCGCCGACAGCGACTGGGAGCCCGCAATCGACGGTCTGATGGCCGGCGACTTCGAGCGCGAGGAGCGCGCCATGCTCAGCGGCGCGGTGGAGCGCGCGGGGCAGACCATTTTCAACGCCATCGCGGTGAATGATGTGGTGGTCAACCGCAACGGCGCGTCGGGGCTGGTGGAGCTGAAGGTGGAGGTGGACGGCCGCTTCATGTATGTGCAGCGGGCGGACGGCCTGATCGTCGCCACGCCCACCGGCTCCACGGCCTATGCGCTATCGGCCTACGGGCCCATTTTGTACCCCAGTGTGGACGGCGTGGTGCTGGTGCCGATTGCGCCGCATACCCTGTCGAACCGACCCATCGTGCTGCCGGGCGGCGCCGATATCGTGATCGAGGTGGTCACGCCGCGCGACGTGAGCGTGAACTTCGACATGCAGAGCTATGCCGAACTGATCGGCGGCGACCGCATCCGCATCGGGCAGGCGCCGCATCGCTGCGTGTTTCTCCACCCGCCGGGCTGGAGCTATTTCTCCACCCTGCGCCGAAAACTTCATTGGCATGAAGTGCCCGATGAATCCTGAACTGAGTCTTGAATCGGCCCCCTCCCACTGAGCCATGCTGCTGCATCTGCATTTGCGCGACTTTGTTATCGTTCCCGAGCTCGATATCGATCTGGCGGGGGGCTTCACCGTGCTCACCGGAGAAACCGGCGCGGGCAAATCCATCCTGATCGACGCGCTCAAGCTGGCGCTGGGCGAGCGCGCCGACAGCAGTGTGGTGCGCGCGGGGGCGCAGCGCGCAGAGATCAGCGCCGAGTTCAGCCTGAGCCCGCCGCTGGCCGCGTGGCTGGACGAGCAGGGATTCGCCGCCGAGGCCGACACGCTGCTGCTGCGCCGCGTGATCGACGCGCAGGGCAAGTCGCGCGGTTTTCTCAACGGCAGTCCGGCCACCGCCGCGCAACTCAAGGCCGCGGGGGAATGGCTGGTGGACATTCATGGGCAACACGCCTATCAGGGGCTGGTGCGGCGCGAAGTCGTCACCCACCTGCTCGACGGCTACGCCGGGGCGCTAGACGAAGCCCGGGCCGTCGCGCTCGCCTGGAGCCAGTGGCGCGATGCGGATGCGGCCTTGCAGCAGGCTAGAGGCGACGTCGGCGCGTTGGCCGAAGAGCGCGAGCGCCTGCAGTGGCAGTGCGAGGAACTCGACCGCCTGCGTCCCGCCGAGGGCGAGTGGGCCACGCTGGAGGGCGAACACAAACGACTGGCGCATGTCAGCAGTCTGCTCGAAGACTTCGCTCTGGCGCAAGGTGCGCTTGACGGCGAGGACGTGAGTGCGCTGTCTTTGCTGGCGCAGGCGCAGCAGGCGCTGGAGCGGGCGGCGCAGGTCGATGCCGGGCTGCAGCCGCTGGTGCAGCAGATCGACGCAGCGCAAACCAGCCTGAGCGATCTCAGCCACGAGCTGCGCCGTCTGGCCGAGCGCACCGAGGCCGACCCGCAGCGCCTGGCCGAACTCGACGCCCGGCTCTCGGGCTGGATGAACCTCGCGCGCAAGCATCGCGTGGCGGCGGCCGACCTGCCGCAAACCCATCACGCCCTGCGCGACAAACTCCAGCAGCTCGACCGCAGTATCGACCTGCCCGCGCTGGAAAGCGCCGAACAGGCCGCGCAGGCCGCGCTGCAGAAGGCGGCGGCCAAGCTGAGCACGAAACGCCGCAAGGCCGCGCAGCAACTGGCCAAGGCGGTGCAGGCGGCCATGCAGGAACTGGGCATGCCCGGCGGGCGCTTCGATGTGGCGCTCACCCCGCTCGACGCCGTGGGCGCGCGCGGAGCGGAGGCGGTGGAACTGCAGGTGGCGGCGCATCCCGGCGCGGAGCTGCGGGCGCTGGGCAAGGTGGCCAGCGGCGGCGAGCTGTCGCGCATCGCCCTGGCCGTCGCCGTGACCACCAGCGCCCTGCAAGACACCGAAACCCTGATCTTCGACGAGGTGGACGCAGGCATCGGCGGCGCCGTGGCGCAAACTGTGGGACGGCTGCTGCGCCGCCTGGGGCTTGACCGGCAGGTGCTGGCCGTCACCCATCTGGCGCAGGTGGCCGCTTGCGCGCAGCAGCATTTCGCGGTGCGCAAGCACAGCACGGACGGGCAGACCGCCAGCCTGCTCGACGCGCTCGATCTGTCACAACGGCGCAGCGAAATCGCCCGTATGCTGGGCGGCAACGCGCAATCGAGCGCCGCGCTGGAACATGCCAGCGAGCTGCTCTCGGCTTGCGAAACCCCGTCCCTGGAAACCCGATGAGCCCGTCTGAAACCGCTGCTGTCCCAACGCCTGCCGATGCGCGAGCGACCCACCAGCTGGTGCTGATTTCCGGGCTGTCCGGCTCGGGCAAGTCGGTGGCGCTGACCGCGCTGGAAGACTCTGGCTATTACTGTGTGGACAACCTGCCGCCGCAGCTCATCACCCCGCTGGTCGAGCAGACCCGCGCCTCGGGGCAAAAGCGCGTGGCCGTCGCGGTGGACGCGCGCAGCGCCGAGTCGCTGGCCGACGTGCCGCGCCTGCTCGAAAACCTGCGGGCCAGCTGCGAGGTGCACGCGATCTACCTCGACTGCGCCACCGACACGCTGGTGCAGCGATTTTCGGAAACCCGCCGCCGCCACCCGCTCACCAGCCGCGTGACCGCGCAGCAGATCGGCAACCCTGCTGCCGCCCGCGGCGAGGGCTACGCCAACGCGCTGATCGAATCCATCGAGATGGAGCGCGAACTGCTGAGCCCGGTGGCCGAGATCGGCCTGCACATCGACACCAGCCAGATGAAGTCGGCTCAGTTGCGCGACTGGATCAAGCAGACCGTGCGGGTGCAGGCCAGCCAGATGGTGGTGCTGTTCGAGTCGTTCGCGTTCAAGCGCGGCGTGCCGCTCGACGCCGACTATGTGTTCGACGTGCGCATGCTGCCCAACCCGCACTACGACCCGGTGCTGCGGCCCCTCACCGGGCGCGACGCCCCCGTGGCCGAGTTTCTGCTGCGCCAGCCCGAGGTGCTGCAGATGCAGGCCGACATCAGCGGGTTTTTGCAGCGCTGGCTACCCAAACTGGCCGCCGATCACCGCAGCTATGTCGGCGTGGCCATCGGCTGTACCGGTGGGCAGCATCGTTCGGTGTACTTGAGCGAACAACTCAGCCGCGCTTTCGCCAGCCAGTACACCGTACTGCTGCGTCACCGCGAGTTGGGCGCGACGGGGTCGAGCGAGCAGTGACCCGCGTCCGCCGCCGGGCCGTTGCCCAGCGCGAGGGGAGGCGGTTCGGTAAACCGGTCGTGCGGCGTGCTCACGCGCCAGTCCAGCACCAGCAGCAAGACCACGGCGGCCCAGAACAGGGCGATCAGCCAGGGTAATTTGCGTTTCATCGAGAGTTCCTCAAGACATTCGCCGGGCCGCCCCAAGAATGTCCGCCCCTTGAGGGGAGAACCGAGCGCAGCGATGGTTTTCGGGGTGGGCTCAATCCGCCATGCCCAGGCGATGGCGCACGCGCACGCCCACCAGGCTGCCCGCGAACGCGCAGGCGAACCATACCCAGCCGTGCAGGCTGCCGGTGGCGATGCCCGAGAAATACGCTCCTACATTGCAGCCGAAGGCCAGCCGCGAGCTATAGCCCAGCAGCAAGCCGGCAACAACGCAAGCCAGCCATTGCCGAGCGGGCAGGCTCACCGCTGGGCTGGCTTTCCCGCGCCAGCTGGCAGCGATGAGCGCGCCCAGCAGCAAACCCAGATCGGTGACGCTGGTGTTGTCGGCCAATACCGTGGCGTGCAACTGCGCCTGCTGGGCCGGCAGGCCCCAGAAGGCGTTGCCGCCCAGATCGAAGCCCAGCGCCTGCACGATCTTGGCGCCCCAAAGACCCAGGCCGTAAACAATGCCCCAGGGTTGCCCGGCAACCACCAGATTGGCGGCCGCCAGCAGCCCCAGGCCGATGGCGGCCCACCACACCGCGGGCCCGCGCCAGCGCGAAGGTTGCGTGCCGCGAAACCTCCACAACAGCGCGGCGAGCAGGGCGAGGGCCGCAAGCTGGACGATCAGCGTTTCGGCGGCCCCGAGGCGGTGCACCAGATTGACCGGCGGCAGTGCGCCCAGCGATAGCCAGGCTGGAAGTTGCGCCGCGCCGAGAAAGCTGCCGAACACGAAGGCGGGCAGCACGGCAAGACTCACCGGATGACCGAGCCCGGCCTTATACAAAGTGCCCGAGCCGCAGCCATCGGCGACCTGCATGGCGGCGCCGAACACGAAGGCGCCTATCAACAGACTGATGGAAAGCGGCCCGTCGGCGCCCTGTAGCGCGGGCTGCGCGGCTAGCAGAGGCACGCTGATGAGCATGGCCACCGCGATGCCGACGAATTGCGCCCAAAGCCCTACGGGGTCGCGCCGAGTGATCCATACCCTCCAGCCGGTGGTGAAGCCGAAGGCGGCCGCCGAAAGCAGCACGCCATAGCCCAGACCGATCAGCCAGAGCAAACCCTGCCGCCAGCCGACCAGCCAGGTAATGGCGGCAAACCCGGCCAGACCGCCGAGCATCAACAGGCTGCGGCCAAGGCGGCGTTGTGCTGGGCGTGTCGTTTGCGCCGCTGTGGTGTGAAGCGTTGAGCTCAGAGTGCTTGCCATGTCTGTTCCAGTTGCTGCCAGAGTTGTTGCCAGCGGGTGGGGACATGGGCCATGGGGGCGTCGGCGCGCGACCAGTCCACCATCGAGCCGGGGTAGAGCGCCACATGCGGGCGGTGCAGCACTTCGGACAGCACGAACCAGTTGGTTGCGGCCCAGTGGCCGGTATTGCAGAACGAGACGGTCTGCACGGCGCCGGGCTGCTGCGGCAACTGAGCAGCGATTCGCTGCAGCGTGGCCACCGCGGGCAGGGCGCCGCTGCCCGGTTCAAACCAGCGCAGATTGTCGAAGTCCAGCGCGCCGGGCAGGGTGCCGGGGCGACTTGCTGCGGGGGCTTTTTCGCGGCCCAGATAAAAGGCACGGGGGCGGGCGTCCAGCAGCAGCGTGCCGGGTTGGCCGAGATCGCGCGCCACTTCGGACCGGGTGGCGAGCAGGGTGTCGTCGAGTTGCGGGGTGAACGCGCTGGGCGTCGGTGCGGGCGTGGGCTGGCGGGTGAGCGGCAGCGCGGCGGCCTGCCAGGCGGTCATGCCGCCGTTGAGAATGGCGAGATGCTTCAGTCCCAGCCATTTGAGCGTCCAGTACACGCGGGCGGGCGCGCCGAAATCGCTGGGGTCATCCCCGTTGGCGACGAGCACCACGGGGGTTTCCGCGTTCAGGCCCAGTCGCCGCACGAGAGCGGTGAACCGAGGCAGCGGCAGGAGCTGGCCCGGATTGCTGGAGGGGCCGCGCCAGTCGGCATAGGGCGCGGCAAGTGCTCCGGGAATATGCGCCACGTTGGCCGCTGCCGCATCGTCGCGAAGGTCGATGATGCGCACCTGCGTAGGTTGAGTGGCCAGGGCTTGCGCCGAGATCAGCGGGCCGAAAGTCTGCGCCGTGCCCGGCGCGGATGGCGCGGATGGCGCTGCGCTGACGCCTTGTTGCAAGGCCCAGGCGGCGAGCAGCCAGCCCAGGGCGCAGATGCGGCACAGACGTGACCAGGCGGAACGGCGAGGGGGGTGGAGAGAAGAAGGGGCGGGGGGCGGTGTGTTCATGCACCGCATTCTGGAAGTCTGGCGGCGAAAACGGAAATACAGAGTTGTCATGCGCATCCAACCGCAGGGCATATGAGATCAGCCCGCCGGACCATGCGCTCTGCGCAGTGCTAACCTGTTTTCTCATACCCATCGCAGAGTGGAACCCATCATGCACGCCCCAAGCCATCCAGACCGGGTTACGCATCCGGCGCCTGAAGTTCGTCATGACTGACCCCGACCAGGCGGGTCGCCCCAGCGCAGAATGGATCGACCAGTTGCCGGCCTGTGTAGCGATGCTGGTGGGCGATACCGTGCGTTACGCCAACCCCGCAGCGCTGCGGCTGTTGCGGGCGCGCCAGCCGTCCGACGTCATCGGGCGTGAGGTCGATGTTTTTATTCACCCGCTCGATCTGCACCGCGCACTGGCGCGGCTGCGTCACGCCGAGGGCGGCGGCATCAACCCGGTCACTGAAATTCGCGCCTACACCTGCGACGGCCAGCCGCTGATGCTGGCCATGAGCAGCGCCATCGTGGTGGTGGACGATGAACGCGCGGTGCTGGCGAGCTTTCTCGACATGACCGAGCGCGCTGCGATGGAGCAGCGCCTGCGTCAGACCGACGAAGACTTCCAGCGCATGATGAACACCATGCAGGATGTGTTCTACCGCACCGACGCGCAGGGCATCACCCGCTACGTCTGCCCGGCGGTGAAAAACGTGCTGGGCTACACCGCCGAGGAAATCATCGGCCTGCCCGCTGCGGCGTTCTATCCCGATCTGTCGGAGCGCGACGCCCTGGTGGCCGAGATCCGCAAGCACGGCGCGGTGCACGATTTTCCGGGCCGCATGCGGCGCAAGGACGGGGTGATCATCGACATCTCCATCAGCACCCAGGCCTTGCGCGACGAGCAGGGCGAATACGCCGGGGTCGAAGGCATCTGGCGCGACATCAGCGAGCGCAAGGCGCTGGAGCGTCGGCTAGAACATCTGGCGACTTTCGACAGCCTGACCGGCATCCACAACCGCTCCAGCATTCTGGGCATTCTCGAGCGGTTGTTGCGGCGCAGGGCGCCGCTGTCGGTGCTGTTGCTCGATCTCGACTATTTCAAGCGCATCAACGATGGCTTCGGCCACGCCGCGGGTGACCGCGTGCTGTGTCGCTTCGTCCAGATCATCGAGGGCGAAAAGCGCAGCCGCGATTTTTTCGGACGGCTGGGCGGCGAGGAGTTTCTGTTGATTCTCGACGGCGCGGATGAGGCCGAGGCGGGGCAGATCGCCGAGCGGCTGCGCGCTGCGGTCAGCGCCGAGGCCATCGCCTTGGCCGAGGGCGAGGCGGTGGCGCTCACCGTGAGCATCGGCATGACGCAGTCGCGCCCGGGCGATCAGCGCACCGCCGATGTGCTGGTGCGCGCCGACCGGGCGCTCTACCGCGCCAAGCAGATGGGGCGCAACTGCGTGTGCGGCGAATCGTCCCAAGGGGGAGCCTAAGAAACACGCCGGGCCGCCCCAAGTGTTTCGTTGCCCCCTGGGGGGAGAGCCGCGTGCAGCGCGGCTTTCGGGGGGGGGCTAATATTCGTTTTTCACCCCGCCGGCCAGGGCGACAAAGGCCCGCGCGGCGACGGCCACGAACGGCCGCAGCCACCACGGCGCCCGCGTGCGCAGACGGTCGGGCGTGTTGATCGGCAGCGACTGCGCGATCTGGCTTTCGATATGCGCGCCCAGTTCCAGCGCGAAGGCGCGGTCGAGCACGGCGAGATTGGCTTCGAGATTGACCAGCAGCGACAGCGGGTCGATGTTGGAACTGCCGACCGTGGCCCAGTCCGCATCGACCACGGCGACCTTGGCGTGCAGATAGGCGGGGGTGTATTCATAGATATGCACCCCGGCGCGCAGCATTTCGCCGTAGAGCGCGCGCGCCGCCCACGCCGCCATGCGGTAATCGATACGGCCTTGCAGCAGCAGCTCGACGCGCACGCCGCGTGCCGCCGCATTTTTCAGCGCCTGGCGAAACTCCAGCCCCGGATAGAAGTAGGGGCTGACGATGAGCACGCGGTTGCACGCGCGGTTGATGGCGCGGATGTAGCTGTGCTCGATGGCGCGGCGTTGCGAGAAGTTGTCGCGCACCACCAGCGCGGCCAGGCTTTGCGCGAGGGTCTGCGGGGTGGGGCGGGGTGCGGGTGTGCGGGGCGCGGTCGCTGTGGCGCTGCTGGGCGGCAGTGGCGCGCCGTCTTCGTCGGCCACGGGCATGTCGCTGCCCCAGTCCAGCAGTTCCTGCCAGTAGGCGCGGCGGTTGGGCGAGGTGTCGAACACGCCAGGGCCGGGCAGTTTGCGCAGACGGCGCTGCAGGCTGCCGGTGAGCACGGTGCGCAGCCATAGTCGCTGCATCACCCACTGCGTCTGGCGCGCGAGATGGCCGTGGTATTGCACCGCATAGTCGAGCCGGGGCTGCGCGCTCCATCCGTGGTGAATATCGAGTCGGTCGTCGATGAGGTTGATGCCGCCGATGAAGGCGGTGTGCGCGTCCACCACGCACAGCTTGCGGTGCAGCCGCCGCCAGCGACCCCGCTGCACGACATCGAGCCATTTGCGCCAGGGACGAAACACCATGAACTCCACCCCGGCTTCGGTGAAGCGGCCGGAGAGCGCCTCGACACTGCGGCTCGAACCCAGCCCGTCCACCAGCACCCGCACCTGCACCCCGCGCCGCGCGGCGTCGCACAGCGCGCTGGCCAGAGTCATCGCGGCCTCGTCGGTATGAAAAATGTAGGTCTGCAGCCAGATGCTTTCGCGGGCTTGCTCGATTGCCTGTTGCATGGCCGGGAATAGCGCGCTGCCGTAGGGCAGCAGCCGCGGGGCGCCGCCGCCGGTCCAGCGCAGCGGTTCATCGAGAGGGTGGGGCAGCGTGTCGGCTTGCAAGGACGGGGCAGGCAAGGGGCGGCGCTCGGGCTACGCGCTCACGCGGCGATGGGCGCAGACGCAGCGGCGGCCGGGTCGGGCAGGGGCGACTCGGGGCAGTCTGGCTGGTCGCAGCGCAGCGAGGCCAGCAGCGGCGCGTGGTCGGACAGCCGGGCCCAGGCGCGACCCCAGCCCAGACCGATTTCGCTGGCACTCAGACCGCGGGCGTAGATGCGGTCGAGCGGCATCAGCGGCAGCCGCGCGGGATAGGTGCGCACGCGCTTGCGCCAAGAGGTCTTGCCATTGGTCTTGAGTGGCGGCTCGCTCACATCGACCAGGCCTTGCTGCAGCAGTTGCGGGCCGATGCGGCCGTGCCAGTCGTTGAAATCGCCCGCGACGATGAGCGCCGCCTGCGCGGGCACCTGCGCCGCGATGTAGTCGAGCAGGCGATCGGTCTGGCGCTGTCGACTGGCGGCAAACAGCCCGAAATGCACCACGATGCAGTGCAGCGGCCCGCCCTTGGGCAGCGCCACCTGCACATGCAGCAGGCCGCGTTGCTCGAAGCGGTGGTCCGATACATCGCAGTGGGCGATGTCGATGATGGGATAGCGCGACAGCAGCGCATTGCCATGTTCGCCATGCCGGGTGCAGGCATTGGTGCGGTAGGCCGCGTGCATGTTCAGCGCCTGCGCCAGAAAGTCGTGCTGCGGCAGCGCGGGCCAACCGCTCAGTCGGCGCGCGTTGCGCTGATGCAAAAACTGCACCTCCTGCAGAAAAACCAGATCGGGCTCAAGCCCCTGCAGCGCCGTCTGCAACTCCAGAATGCTGGCGCGCTTGGCCGGGCCGTGGCCGAGCACGCCTTTGTGGATGTTGTAGGAGGCGACGCGCAGTTCCATGACCGGGCCTGTTCAGCGCGAAGGAAAGCGCCGCGGCAACTGGCGGATCGCATCGGCGTTCGAGGCCGAAAAGCAGCGCTTGGTCGCCTCCTGCCACGGCAGCCAGGCCCATGCGCGGTGTTCGCGTGCGGCCAGGGTGACGGGAGTGCCTGCGGGCACTTCGAGGCTGAACACATGCTCGGTGTTTTTCCAGATGCCCGCCGGGTAGCGATGCCGCCATAGCGGATAGATTTCGTACACATTGGCCAGCCGCCAATCGCGCAGCGCGGATAGGGGCACGGCGATGCCGCCCACCTGGATGCCGGTTTCTTCGGCCACTTCGCGCAGGGCGGTGTCCATCAGGGGTTCGCCAGGGGCGTCGATGCTGCCCGTCACGCTTTGCCAGAAGCCGGGCTGCAGCGCGCGCTCGATCAGCAGCACATCGAGTGCGGGAGTGTGAATCACCACCAGCACCGAGACCGGAATCTTGCGTCCGGTCTCGGACGGGGAGAAGGGGGACTGAGTCGTTGCATCCATGACCCGCATCTTAAGGAAGTCAGGCTGCAAACGCTTGCTTGCCGCGCCCTCGTTTCTTGCGGCCTTTGCGCAAAACAAAAACCCAAGCCCCGGCGGGCCGGGGCTTGGGTATTCAGGCAACGGGGAGTTCCCGTTGATGAATTACAGCGTCTTCTTGGAGAAGTACCAGTCGGTCACTTCCATGCCTTGCGCCGCGCCCTTGCTCACGCGCTCTTCAGCGGCGGCGGAGGTCTTCGGCGGGGGCACGATGACCTTGTCGCCCGGGCACCAGGCTTCCGGCGTGGCCACGCCGTGCTTGTCGCTGGTCTGCAGGGCTTGCAGCAGACGCACGAACTCGTTGATCGAGCGGCCGTTGCTCATCGGGTAGTACACCATGGCGCGCAGGATGCCGTTGGGGTCGATGAAGAAGGTGGCGCGCACGGCCTGAGTGTCGGCGGCGCCGGGGTGGATCATGCCGTAGGCGCGGGCCACTTCCATCTTCAGGTCTTCGATGATGGGGAAGGGAATGTCCACGCCGAAGTGTTGCTTGATCGAACGCACCCAGGCCAGGTGGGCGAAGATGGAGTCGATCGACAGGCCGAGCAGCTCGCAGTTCATCGACTTGAAGGTCTCGGCCTCACGCGCGAAGCCCATGAACTCGGTGGTGCACACCGGGGTGAAGTCGGCCGGGTGCGAGAACAGGATCAGCCACTTGCCCTTATAGTCGGCCAGGGTACGGGGGCCGTGGGTGGTGACGGCGTTGAAGTTGGGCGCGGGCTCGTTGAGGCGGGGCAGGCCGAAATTTTCAGTGGTTTGTTCCATGGTTGAGCTCCTTGTGGTGGGAAGAAAACATGCGGCGGGTGTGCCGTTGAGAAAGAAGTCTAGGGAAAACCCGAAAATTGATCCAATCGATTGTCACAATCGGACGGTTAGGAAAAACATATAACGAAACCGGCGCTTTGAAAAACTGAATGAGGCGCACTGTGCGCGGTCGGATCGACTTGGTTGTGACAGGCGACTAAATAGGGTGAACAGGCCCAAGGGGAAACACCAATTCCACCCAGGTGCCGTGGCCCGAAGGCGGCGCGGCGCTTTCCGCTGGTTTGTCGGCGGGCGCGCTGGACGGTACGCGGTCGATGTTGCGGCGCCAGGCGATCTGGCCGCCCAGGGCGCGGGCGCGGATCTGCATGCTGGTCAGGCCATGTCCGGAGGTGGCATGTTGCGGATCGATGCCGATGCCGTCGTCGAAAACGTCCAGCCGCATACGGGTCGCATCGACGATGCTCAGTCGCACGGAAACGCGGCTGGCGCGGGCGTGGCGTATGGCGTTGCTCACCGCCTCTTGCAGCAGGGCGCGCAGGTGGTATTGCTGCGCGGCGTCTTGAGGGGGCAGGCGAGCGGCGCTCAGCCCACCGATGAGTGGCGGCGGCCAGTCGAGCGCCATACCGGCTGCGGCCAGGCGTTGCGCGGTTTCCGAGCGGATGTCGGCGGCGAACTCTTCCCACGGCTGCACCGCCTGCCGCAGCCCGCGCACGATGGCGCGTAACTGATCGATGGTGGTCATCAGCATGGCCTGCTCGCGCTCGCCGTGCACCAGATGGCGCAGGGTGAGCAGCTTGGCGCCGATGTCGTCGTGAAGATCGCTGGCGATGCGGTCGCGCTCTTGCTGCACGCCGGTCTCCAGCGCGTCGCGGCCCGCCGCGGCCTGGTTGAACAGGGTCACGAGCGAGGCGGCCAGGTCGGCGTCGGTCACGGTGAACAGGCGCTGGCCGGCGCTGCGCCCTTGCAGACGGCGCGCGGCCAGACCGCCTGCCGGGGCGATGCGCAGTTCCATGCCGTCCTGCGCCAGACCGGGGGCGGTGTCGGCCTCGCTTGGCGGCATCGGCAGGTTGTGCAGCGGCTGGTACAGCCGGTCGAGCAGGCCGAGCCAGCGGCGCTCGCGTTCCAGCGTCTGCGCGGTGAAGGCCACCGAAATGATCTCGGGCAGCAGCCTATCGATGGGCGGCAACTCGCCCTGCATCATGCGGCCCCACAGCCACTGCCGCATCGGCAAATACAGCAGCCCGGCCAGCAGCAGGGTGAGGATGAGTGACAGGTCGTGGCGCCAGTTCAGCAGCAGCACCAGCAGCATGTCGAGCACGATGATCAGCCCCAGCCCTAGCACCCAGAGCAGCAGCCGGTAGGCCCAGCGGTCGAGGTCGAACAGGTGATAGCGTCCGACCCCCAGGGCCAGACCGAGGTACATGGCGAGAAAAAAACCGAAGGCATAGCCCTGCTGCATCGGCGTGAACACCCCGATCATTCTCGAACCGAAGGTGAAGACGACAAAGGTGAACGCGCCCAGCATGGCCGAGAGCATGAACCAGCGCAGCGCGGCGCGGTCGGCTGCGCGCATGGCGCTGCGCCGCCACTGCACCACGGCCAACGCCACGGCAAGCAGGATTTCGAGCAGCAGCGGAATGCGCACCCCCCAGCTCACGTTGGGCGCCAGCCGCGCGGCATCCATCGCCCACCAGCCCACCACGATGATGGGCACGGGCCAGAGCCACTTCGCCGCCGCCAGTCGCGCTGGGTACACCAGAAACAGCGCGGCCAACGCGCCGCCGAACCCCAGCGCGCCCAGATGATTGATGGCCGATAGCAACTCGAACAGACCGCCGGGCAGCGCCAGTTCGCGGGTGCTGTAGATCGCGGCCGAGTATGTGTTGGGCAGAAACAGCAGCCCCGAGAGCGCCAGCAGCCGCCCCGGCCAGCCCTTGGGTTTGAGCGCATAGACCCAGGCGCCGACGAGCAGGGCCACGCCGCCGCAGAGCAACTGGAACCAGAACACCAAAGGCAGACTGGCGAGCGGACGGTTGGGTAGGGGCGCGACGGTCTGCTCGAAGACCTGTCCGGCAGGGTCTTGCCAGCTCAGCAGCAGGGGACGTGCCTGCAGCGTGGCGATCTGCGTTTGGCGCTGAAAAAAGCGCTCGACTTCGGCGTAAGTGTCGAAATAGTCAGGCTCTTCGATCAGGTCGCTGGGCTGCAAGGCCACGCGCTGCCCGCCCGAGCTGATCGACAGCAAGCGCGAGCCTTGAGCGATGGCGGCGGCGGGGCCGTTGCGAGCGACATGCAGCACCTCGATGCCCGGGCTGTACGCATCGGCGCGGGACGACAGCGTGAGCCCCAGCCAGGGTTGATTGAGGGCGATGTACAGCGCCGTGGTGATCCCCGCGAGGGTCAGCAGCAAGGCCGCCATCAAAATGCGGGCAGAACGGGTTTGCGGCATCTGCATGATGGGCGGATTGTCGCCCACCGCGCGCCCGCGGCGTCAATCGGGGCGGGATCGGGTGACGGCAGCTTCGAGCGCGGAGATGAAGCGCGCGGCCACATTGCAGCCGGATTGCTGGGTGATTTCCTGAAAGCAGGTCGGGCTGGTGACGTTGATCTCGGTGAGCTTGTCGCCAATGATGTCGATGCCCACCAGCAGCAGGCCGCGCGCGGCCAGCACCGGCCCCAGCGCGCGGGCGATGGCCCAGTCGGTCTCTGAGAGCGGCTGCGCCACGCCCAATCCGCCAGCGGCCAGATTGCCGCGTGTCTCGCCGCCTTGCGGAATGCGCGCCAGGCAATAGGGCACGGGTTCGCCGTCGATGATCAGCACCCGCTTGTCGCCCTGCGCAATGGCGGGCACGAAGCGCTGCGCCATCACGGTGGTGGCGCCAAAGGCGGTGAGGGTTTCGATCACCACGTTGAGGTTGGGATCGGGGCTGCCATCGGCCTGCTGCCGCAGGCGAAAGATGCCCGTGCCGCCCATGCCGTCGAGCGGCTTGAGGATGATGTCGCCATGCTCACCGTAGAACGCCTTGATTTCGGCCGCGCGGCGGCTGACCAGAGTGGGGGTGATGAACTGCGGAAACTCCAGAATGGCGAGCTTTTCCGGGTGGTCGCGCAGCGCCCGGGGGCTGTTGAACACGGCCGCACCTTCGCGCTCGGCTTGCTGCAGCAGATGGGTGGCGTAGAAGTATTCGCTGTCGAAGGGCGGGTCTTTGCGCATGAGTACCGCATCCACCTCGCGCAAGGCCAGTGGGCGCTGGTCGATCACGCGGTACCAGTCGTGCCCCGACGTGGCCCCGGTGAGTTCGATGCGGCGGCAGACGGCGGTGACTGGCGCTGCAATCGCCTCCTCCCCACCCGTCGGGACGGTGGTTGTGGAGGAGTTCCCTCCCCTCCAGTGCAAATCGGCGGCTTCGCAAACCCAGAGCACATGGCCGCGCGCCTGCGCCTCGCGCATCATGGCGAAGGTGGTGTCCTTGTAAATTTTGAAGGACGCGATCGGGTCGGCGATGAACAGCAGTTGCATGATGGGCGTTCCCGCGGGCTCAGCCCAGTCCCACATCAGGGTCGGTGCGCTCCAGCTCGTAGCTGGCGGCCACCATGGCCAGCCGGGCGATCACGCCGTACATGTAGAAGCGGTTCGGCCCGTTGGTGCCGGGGGCCGCTTCCGGGTGGGTGACGTTGAACTGTTCCTCGAATGCCAGCGGCACGAAGTGCATGCCGGGGGCGTTGAGGTTCTCATCCGGCCCGCGGTCGGCGTGCACGCGGTAGAACCCGCCCACGACATAGCGGTCCATCATATAGACCACCGGCTCGCACACGGCCTCTTGCAGCCGCTCGACGCTGGGCACGCCTTCCTGAATCAGCACTTCGCTGACTTCCATCCCTTCCTTGACCACGCTCATTTTGTTGCGGGTCTTGCGGTTGAGGTCTTTCACCTCGCTGGGGTCGCGCACGGTCATCACGCCCATGCCGTAGGTGCCCGCGTCGGCCTTGACGATGACAAAGGGCTTTTCCTGAATGCCGTATTCCTTGTACTTCTTGCGCACCTTGGCCAGCACGCTGTCGACCGCTTCGGCCAGACAGTCTTCGCCGTGGCGCTCGTGGAAATTGACCTTGCCGCACTGGGCGAAGTAGGGGTTGAGCATCCACGGATCGACGCCGATGAGCTTGGCGAATTTTTTCGCCACATCGTCATACGCGTGGAAGTGCTTGGACTTGCGCCGCACGGCCCAGCCGGCATGCAGCGGCGGCAGCAGGTATTGCTCATGCAGACCCTGCAGGATGGGCGGGATGCCGCCCGACAGATCGTTGTTGAGCAGGATGGTGCAGGGGTCGAAGTCTTTCAGCCCGAGGCGCAGTTTGTTGCGGATCAGCGGCTCCACCACCAGCTCGCCGCCCGACGGCAGCTTGAGGTGCATGGGCTCGGTGACCGTCTCGTCGAGCGACCCGAGACGCACATTCAGCCCAGCCTGACGGAAGATGCGCATCAGGGTGTGGACGTTTTCGAGGTAGAAGGTGTTGCGGGTGTGGTTCTCGGGAATCACCAGCAGGTTCTTGGCCTCCGGGCAGATTTTCTCGATGGCGGCCATGGCGGCCTGCACCGCCAGCGGCATCATCTCCGGGGAGAGATTGTTGAAGCCGCCGGGATAGAGGTTGGTGTCGACCGGCGCGAGCTTGAAGCCGGCGTTGCGCAGATCGACCGAGCTGTAGAACGGCGGGGTGTGCTCCATCCATTCGAGGCGGAACCAGCGCTCGATGGAGGGCTGCGCCTCCAGGATGCGCTGTTCGAGTTCGAGGACGGGATCGCCCGAGGAGGTGATGAGATGCGGGATCATTGTTCTGTTTGCAAAAGCGGGGACAGCCCCGATTCTTGCAGACGCAGCGCAAACGCGCTGAGTTGCCGCATCTGCCCCGGTTCAGGCGCCGTTCGTCATCCAGCCCCAGCGCTGAAAAATCGCCGCGCCTTGCGGGCTCTGCAAAAAGGCGATGAACTGCTGCGAGGCGGGCAGCTGTTTGCCGCGCGTGGTCGGGGCGATGCCGGTGTCGCGGTAGATGCGGTAAGGCTCTTCCACCGCCACCTGTTCGGCCAGCTTGGGGTTGGAGACCTGCCAGATATTCCAGATCAGCCAGGCGTCGATGTCGGGCTGGTCGATCCAGGCCTGGCGGGCCAGCGCGCTGTTGGCTGGATAGGCGACGATGTTCTTGCGCAGCGCGCGCACGGTGCGGATGTCGCCCAGGCGACCGGCGGCGTCTTCCCAGACCCCGTTCTGTCCGGCGCCGTTGACCACGAGCACCTTGAGGCCGGGCTTGAGCAGATCGGTGAAGCCGGTGATGTGCTTGGGGTTGCCCGGGCGCACCAGGATGGAGAGCGGCCGCAGGTAGAGCGCAGTGACGTCGGCACTGTCGAGCTGGCCGTTCATGGCGGTGACGAAGTCGCTCATCATGGTTTCCGATCCGGAATAGATCAGGTCGGCGTTGGCCCGGGCGGCGTCGATCCACTTCGGGGTGGGGCCGGCGGTGACTTCGACCTTGATGCCCGTGGCTTTCTCGAAGGCCGTGGCCGCTTCCTTCATGGCGGGCGCCGGGCCGCCCGGGCCGTACACCTTGAGCGACGGGGTGTTGTCCGCCAGGGCCAGCGGCGTGGCCGAGGCCAGCAGCAAGCCGGCGCCGAGCAGGCTGGTGCGCAGCAGGGCGCGGCGTCCGGCGTCGGGGGTTTGGCCAGCGGACGGGTTGGGTGAGGTGGGTTGGGTCATGAGCACTCCTGAACGTCGAAAAAAAACCCGGTCGATCGACGCCAAAGCGTCGGTCTGCAGGGCGAGGGGAATCGAAAGCGGCGTCGCGAAGTCAGGCTTGCGGCGCGGCAGTGGAACCTGGCAGGGCGGATGGATCGTCGGCGGTGTAGCGCTGATAGAGCACGCGCGCCGCGTCGAGCAATTGGGCGCGGGGCAGATCTCCGGTCAGCGCGTAGCCCCATTGGCGATCCACCCAATAGAAGGTGGACGCCGGTTTTCCGGGCACGATGCGAAATGAAATCTCGGCGGTGGGCTTGGCCATGCCGCGCAGATAGACCGTGACGCGGTGGCCTTGCGCGTCCTGGTACATGAGCTGTGCGGCGGGTTTGCCCGGCATGCCGGGCAGCAGGCGGCCGCCCATGAGCACCAGGCCGCCGGGCAGGGTGTCGGGCGCCACGATGGGACGCTGCAGGCGGCGCGACAGCCAGGTGGTCAGATCGCTGCCTTCGCGCACTTCCACCGGGCGGCGCGCGTCCGGGGTGTAGACGGCGTAGGCGAGTTCGGCCTGATGCACGAAGTGCTGCATGCCTTCGCTTTCGTTCTGCGCGGTGACCACGGGGCCGTTTTGCTGCAGCGCCTCCCGGGTGGCCAGGCTGCCGGCCGCCGCGCCCACGCCGATCCACAACGCCACGGCTGCCGCGCGTACCCAGGGGCGCGCAGGCGGCGCGAGAGGCTGCAGCAGGCGCGCGGGCACTGGCTCGTCGAGCATGGGAGCGAGTGCCTCGCGCAGCGCCAGGTTCTGCGCCTGCAGGGCGGCGATTTCCGCGCTCACGGAGCTTCGCGCGCCGTGTGGTGGCACATCGCCATTCAGGGCCAGCCGGGCTTCGTATTCCAGGTAGCGATCGACCTCGGCGCTGCGGGCCGCGTCGAGCTGGCCGTCGGCGTAGGCCATGAGGGTGTCGCGGTCGGGGCGTTGCGGATTCATCCCACACTCCTTTGCCCATCGATGATGCGCAAGGCAGGGCGCTGCGCTCCTTCACCGTTGGTGAGTTGCCAGAGCTGGCTGCGGGCGCGCGACAGGCGCGACATCACCGTGCCGGTGGGTACGCCGAGCGCCTTGGCCGCCTCCGTATAGCTGAGCCCTTCCACGGCCACCAGCAGCAACACCTCGCGCAAGGGCACGCTCAGGCGCTGGAGGGCGGCCAGCAGTTCGAGGGCTTCGAAGTGAAGCTCCTGTGTTGCGGCTTGCACTGGATGGGCGGCGTCTGGCAGATCGTCCAGAGACTCCGTGGCCTGCGCATTGCGCACGGCGCAGTGATCGACGAACAGGTTGTGCATGATGGAAAACAGCCAGGGCCGCACACTGCCCACCCCGCGCCACAGCCCCCATTTGTTGACGGCGCGCTCCAGGGTGTCCTGCACCAGATCGTCGGCGTCGGCCATGCGCCCGGCGTGGAGCACGCGGGCATAGCGCCGCAGGTGCGGGATCTGCTCGGTCAGCAGTTGGTGGCGGTCGGCCATGACGGGGCGGGTTTGAGGGCGGGCGGGCCGTGGGTGGAATCAGTATCCGCCTTTGCTGGCGAGCTTGGGGTCGATCTGCCAGATTTCATCGACCAGCTTGCCGCTGCGATAGGTGAGCACGTAGCGCACGGGAATGGCGGTCTTGCCCTGGAATACGACATCGGCCGTGACGGTGGCGCCCTTCGGGTTGGCCGCTTCCTGCAGATGCGTGATCTCGGCCTTGAGCGGGCCGTTGGCCTTGGTGAACTTGGTCCAGGTGGTCTTGATGGTGTCGGCGGCGTCGTAGCGGCCATCCAGCGGGCCGCCGACCCATTCGAGCACGGCGTCCGGGCCGTAGCTGGCGGTGATGGCGTCCACGTTGCCTGCGGCAATCGCCTCGATGTGCGTGCGGGCGGCCTCGACGGGGGTGTCGGCGTAGGCCGACGGCGCGATCCAGAGCGCCGAGAGGGCCAGCGCCGCGGCGGCGAGGGTGGGGGTCAGTCGAGTGGCGGTTTTCATCTTCAGCTCCGTTAAGGGTTGGGATGCTGCATAGACGGCCCGGCGCGGCGATTATTCCGTTGTCGAAAAAAAACCGCCCCATCGGGGCGGTTGGAACATCCTGGGGACAGGATGAGGAGACGCCTTCGGGTGCGGCGGCTGGCCGCCGCAGCGTTCAGAACTTTGACTCAGAGCACTTGCTCGCCGTGCAGGCTGATGTCCAGACCTTCGCGTTCCTGCTCTTCGGTGACGCGCAGGCCGATGACCCTGTCGATGACCTTGAGGATGACGAAGGTGACGATGGCGTCGTAGACGATGGTGAAGCCCACGCCCTTGGCCTGGATCAGGATCTG